>CAZHPP010000006.1:0-9882 GCA_964534535.1 uncultured Victivallales bacterium
GATTGCGACCCTTCCGAATTTCGTTTGATAGCGTTCTGTGAGCCGGGATATTTTTCCGATGATGGGATACTGTTTTTGATCCATGGCCACCTCCTGTGATTTGAAATAAATGAGTGTAAAAATGCCTGTCCGAGATAATATTTAGTGTAAGGCGTTATGTGCTGAATATGACAAAAATCAAGACGGTGAATGGCGCCGGGAAAGCATTCTGCGCGAATCATCTGGCTGCAAACGATTATTACTCCGAACATGAGAAGGTGACAGGCTTCCGGCGCGGAAGTTTGACTTCGGATTTCGGGCTGACAATGGAAAAGTAAATACTGAAACATTCAGTCTGTTTCAGCAGAACATCAATCCAGGACTCCGCACGAATTTGACGCAGAGAACTGTAATGAGCGCCGCTGAATGCATTCCCATGAATGGAGGTCGGAGATTCCGAAAGACTGTTTTCACTCGGAATGGTTTCGCAATCAGTTTTGAACGTTGTCTTTGATATCTGCCGGAGCTTTTCGGATGAGACCGTCAATATGAAATATCCCGGACTCTGGAAATCCCCCCGGCAAGATGCCATGAACGACCGTATCCCCGACGTTCCCTGACTGGAACATGTTCACAATCCGAGAATGTGCGCAATGCTCTGTCAGGGACAGTTCCGGCCCCGGCTGGTTCCGCGTACGAGGGAATCTTGCGTTCTTCATGGTGACCGGACTTCTTTTTGGGGATGGCGGTTTCGGATGCACTCTCTGCCGCGCCGTGAACAGCTGCAGCGATGCCGGCGGCACCGGGGCTGACGCCGGTCGACGGTTCAGTATATTCCTGCTTCGTCAACGGGCGTCAGTCATTCAGCGCGTCCTGAGCTTCTTCAGCGCTTCGATCACGACCGGAACGCGTTCCGACGGATTGTGTTCCGCTTTCGCCTCGAACAGCGCATTGCACGCCGTTTCATAATCGGTCTTCCCGAGTTCGGCGACCAGTCTTGTGCCGCGGTCAATCAGTTTTTTGTTGCTGAGGTCAACCCAGCTCATCCAGTTGCCCGTCACACGCCCGAGCAGCACCATCGATGCCGTCGAAACGGTGTTCAATACCAGTTTCAATCCCAGGTGTTCCATAAGGTCAAGCGGCGATTTCTCCGGAGCGATCAGCGGCATTGCAAGATTTCCGTCTTTCGAACCGAGCGCCAGACGCACCGTGTTCACGCCCTTGAATGCTCTGACAGACTCACTGCCGCAGACAATCTCGACCGCCCTGTCGGCAGCGGCGGCGAATCTTTCCGGACACGGCTCGTTCCCGACTTCTATTTCGAACAATGCCTTTTCAGAGACGTCCGGTGGATTGGAAAAAATCGAATCCGGAGCGCCCATCGCTCGGTAATCGTCTTTTGTCCATGCCAGACACCGCGGTTCGCGTCCGAGCATGTTCAGCCATGTGCAGGGAGTACTGAACCTGGGATCCTTTACGAACGTCCACGGCCTCGGCGATTTCTGGTCGCTCTTCTTCACGAATGGCGGAAGCATGAATGTCGGGGAACGCTCGGTTGTGTCGGTAAAGGCGTCGAGAAGGTATTTTCCTGCAAAGTATGTGATCTTCCCGTTTTTTGCATAGACTCCGGACTCGAAATCCGCATATGCGGCGATTGCTTCGGCGCTCTGTTCGAGCTGCGAAAGCAGAAGACCGAAATCGGCGGAGTGGTCGCGCTGAGGCTCTCCTGCAATACGGCTGAACACATTTTCCAGCGCGGCACCGGCGATGAGCTGTTCGCTGGTGGTGGCCTGCATTCTGGTGGAGCCTGCGAGCGCCATCGGTCCGCAGAACAGGTCCAGCACCGTGACGCGCGGATCGCGTATCACCGACCGCGACCTCTCAAGATGTTCAGTCAGAAGTTCCGCCGGATTGTTGAACAGGATGAAGCCTTTCGCTCCGCGTTCAAGCGCCCGTTTCAGCGAACCGATGACGGAAGATGTTTCGCCGCCCTCGGTGATGGCGACAAGACAGTCTTTCCCGCCGACGTTCTGTTCATCGGTCTGACGCGCGCCGAAAGTCTGGTAGTCCTCGAAGAACTCGACGGAGCGCACAAGCGCGTAGTCGCCGCCTGTCATTATGCTGGATACGCTGTCGGCGTATCTTGCCGCCGCCGTGTTTTCGGCGCATGCCCTGCGCCACATTGATTCGAGAAGGATTGAAAGACGGCCTGTCGCGCCGCAGCCGGAAAACACGATCCGCCCTCCGCCTGCGATCGTATCGGACATGGTGTCTTCCAGTTTTTTGAACTGTTCCGATTTGAGCACGCGTCCGGCCATCTTCAGGACGTCGCGGTCGATCTTCTGGAGGGTGTGTATCCCTTTGACAGTCGAGGTGCGGCAGTCATTTTCCAGCGATGCCGATTTCGGGTTCGACTGTTCGGTCGGCAGAAAGCCGAGATGAAACTGTTTTTCGTTTTCGATGAATTCTTTTGCGTCACTGTTCATTGGACCACCGTTATGTTGTATTCTCCTGCCGGGATTGTTCCGGAAAGATTGAAGTTTTCGCTTTTATATTCATATTCCCGTTCCGCATGGGAGAAATTCGCAAGGACGAGCGCCATGCGTCCGTCAGGCGAACGCCATTCGGATGAAAGCACGGCAGGTGTTTCCCGTGCGATGATCCTGAGTTCCTTTTCCTTTGTGAATATTCCCCGCGCCATGAATTCGACCTTTATGGAATCTGTTTTCATCCCGCCCGGCCTGAGCATGATCCCGTCGTAGAGGAAATCGCGGTTTTCATAATAGAATTCCGCGGTCCTTCTGATGAAGCCGTATTCTGCGGCGCATGAATCGCCGCCGCCTTCCCTGTATGACGGCGTGCCGCAGTCCCACAGCATTCCGTTGACATGGCATTGAACGTAGATTCCATCCTTCTTCAATTCTGCGGCGGCATCGGAAAATGCCTTTTCGCCTTCGCGCGGCGGCCAGTATTCAGGATAATCCGTGTCGCATGGATTGCCGTGCCGCCAGTACCAGTCGAGGGCTGACGGCAGTCCCGTCTCCTTCGAAAGCGGACGGAAGTATATGATGCGGCAGAGAAGAGTCTTCCTGTCCTCCGACCTGGTGCAGCAGAATTCCTTCGCGAAACGCCTTGTGTCGCGGCCGTCAAAATAATAGCTCGTGCGTTTTTCGTCCGTGACGGCCGCAAACTGAAGACGTCCCAGATCCGTCAAGCCGCATCCGCCGGGAACATCGGGTTTATACAGCAGTCCCATCACATTGAGGAACAGCAGACGTGAATCCGGGGATGCCGGCACGGATGCGCATGGAAATTCCATCTGCTCGATGCGCGGACCGCAGTCTTTGCCGGAATACTCGAATGTGCCTTCCAGCCTGCCGTTCTCCGACTGCTTCCATGCCGTCCTGACAGTAAAACCGTTTCCGAAGAGTTCCGAACCCTTCCGGACGGTGACATATTCGGCGCCATTGATTTCACCGGAGACGCTGTTCACCATGTCCGGCGTCAGGTGCTGTATCTCCTCCTTGCATGACCCGGCATAGCCTATCCGCCACGCAATGACGCTTTCTCCGGCAGACAGGGTGCCGTTCTTGTTCAGTGATGCATTCATATTACACCGTTATGAGCTTTGCCGAAAGTTTATCCGTTATTTTTCCTGCGGCTTTTCTGAGAACAGCTCCGATCTTTGATGCGTCATTGCTTTTGCTGTCAAGCCACGCCGAAGCGATTACGGCAGTGAATTCACCGTCGCGGAACACCGGGAACGCAATGCTGCCGCGTCCGGAAAAATAACCTTCGTCATATCCCTGCTTCCGGATCCTGTCGAGTTCGGCTGCAAACGCCTTCAATGTCCTGAACTTCGGCATAAGTCCGTAATCCGGTTCGGGATTCGCCTTGAAGATTTCACTGCGTTCCCGTTCTGAAGCGTATGCGAGCAGAAGCCTTCCGCTTGCCACGCTGAAAAGGTCCCTGAACCGCGGAGAAACGAGGTCGAGCGTGAATTCTGGACTTGCGTTATATCCGCATACGATGTATCTGAAGCCGGAGTGTCTTACCGCCAGAAGCACTCCGCACCTGAGCGATCTTGCACATTCCGCGACTGTCGGTCCGGCGGCGGATTTGAGTTCCGCAAGCGGGTCGGGAAATCTTGCAGGCCAGAACGTCAGCGGCCCGGCGGTGTAGCCTTTCCGTCTGGAAGTCTGCGCAAGCCATCCGTTTTCCGTCAGATACCGCAGTATTCTTACGCACGTCGGCTGGGTCATTCCGGTCTTTTCGATCAGTTCCGACGGAAGCACGGCCCGTCCGTCCGCGGCGATGATGTATTCCAGCACCGCAAACACTTTTCCGAGCACCTTGATGTCTTCGGCCATTTATTCAGTACTCCATATTATGGATTAGCAAACTGCATAATGGTTTATAATTTCTTTATAAGATAGCATTGATCCATGAAGAATGCAAGCGCGGAAGAAAGACCTGAAGACAAACCTGCCGGGAAAAATTCCGCCTCTTCAACGATATTTGACATAACTCATATTTCTTTTTCGCTCGAAAATTCCGGCAACTGGTAAATTTTTAAGCCTCTTCACAAGAATTTTGTGGGCGGACTCCGGTCCCGGCAGTTCGCCAAGCTGGTGAAATAAGCACACCGAGGACAACTGACGACGCATTGCATAGCGAAAGAAAACACGCAATCCCCACATCGGGACGACCCCAGATAACCGTTCCGGCAATGTGTCGCAGCCGGGCGAGGCTTTCCCGCAGATACTGCAACCCGGCTTACTGCTACTTCGAGCCTTGATTTCCACGATGATGGAATTTTTTCTTTCCGAACCGGCAATCGCCGTATTCATATCAGGTTCCGGCGGCTGTCAAACAGCAAACGGAATAAAAGCGGCCGGCGGGAGCGATTATGCCGGATTGCCGCTTGACTGACAACGGGTTCTGATGCATCTCACGTCGACTTACCCACAAATTCTAGTGAAGCCCCATAATAATGTCAAGGCGTTTACACCTGTCATTTGACTAAAAACAGTCCAGCCCAATGGCAGGGTGCATATTCAGTGATGCATTGCTGTCTGCATTCTTTTATCGGGCTGATGCAAAACCTGCATGGAAAATTGACAGCTTTGTCCCGGCTGCAGCTGCACGGGATGGAATATAGGTTCAACGGTTTCAATTTTTGAATCTTTACCACAGGAATAAACAGCACACACCAATCCATCAGGAAAGGAAACATGCAGCGTTCCGGCCATGTCCGGTGTCGCCATCTTGAACTCTGGAACAGGAATATCACAAATTCTGTCCGTCCCATCAAAAGGTGCTTCGATCATGGGAGATGCCGCGACCCGGAACAACCGCTCATTGCCGGCCAACTCGAATGCAGTACCATCTGCAAAATGGATGCTGCCCTGGGGCTGAGTTTTCCCGTTCAGAATGACAGGTACGCAATGCAGCCGGGGTGCAAAAGTTCTCAAAGGAACCTGCGAGGTGTCGGTTAACTGTGTGACCAGGGTAAAGCTTGTTTCGGTGAAGGTTTGCATGATCGTCAGCAATATGCCATTCCATGCTGCATTCTGATCGCCCAGCTGTCTGGTAAAAACCAGCTTGATCCCTTCGGAAAACGCTGTGATTTTTTCCAGTTTCATGGCTGGGTTCAGCCATCCTGCCATATCGTGCGGCTGCCAGATCGCACTGATCCCCCAGCCGAACAGTGAGTCGGGACAAAGGACTTCCCGTCCGAAAGCTGCCCAAGAGTAAATGCGGGCACCATGTACGGGATCAATCCGCAACTGATAGTGTTTTGCGGAAATAGCCATCCGCCACTTATCGAAGGAAAGTGTGAGGCCGCCTGAGGAAAGCGTTTCGCGTCCGGAAAGATCATTGACCGGATCACCGGGGCCGGGAGCTGCCGGGTCATAATTGAACAACAGCTGCGCCCGTTCATAGTACTGACGCAAAACCACTTCGCGATAAACTCCGGGCGGAATATTGGGGTAGAGATCCTGGCTGACCTCCAGGTTCCAGAGACTGTCATATCCTATTTCATTCAATGCAAGAATCACTGCGGCCCAGTTTACAGATCCGTAAAAAAAACCGGGAAACATATGTTTATCGGATGCGTACCCGTCTGCATTCAGTACATCTCCTGTGAAAAGAGGCCCGGCATTGTCATTAAGATGCAAGGCTTTCAACCTTTTCCCTGCCCGCCGGACATACGATCCCGGATCAGGCTCTCTGCAGATGTTGAGATGTCCGGTATCCAGACAGTAGCCCAGATTCTCAGGATAGTCCAAAGCCTTGAGGTTAGCCTCCACATCGCTGAAAGTTTCAGCCGGCAGATTTTCCAGACATATTGTCATGCCTTCAGGAAGATCTTCCAGCAGTTCTCGAAGCGAACGGATGCGCCGTTCCCGGACCGTTTCTGGATCTATCCCATTTTTCAGGTCAGAGTACCCCCCGCAATGGAGGACAGCCGAGGAGATGCCAAGTTCATGATACATCCTGCAGTAGTGCTTATGGTCGGTCACGAAAAGCTGCCTCTTTTTTTCATCAGCAGTTGTGATGTCTTCATGAAGCGGCAAATGTCCCTGGAGAAACAGCAATCCTGCATCTTCTGCAAATTTCCGGAATACCGGCCAGGAATTGGGGCCTCGTTCAAACAGGACCCGGCTGTGTTCCGAAGCCAGCTCCGCATATTCAAACCCTGCTTTTCTGAGCATCATTACAGCATGTTCCGGCGTAACGGTTTCCCCGGCGGCATAACTTGAAATGGAAATACGAACAGACATCGTTCACTCCTGAATATCTCTGTTTATATTTTTTACGGCATATTGTAAAGTCGGATCTGGCTTGAATACAGTTCCGCTCCGATTTCCCGCACCAGTACCGGACATTTGACCAAAAACAGAAAGGCAATCGGACGATCACACTCATTCAGCGATTCAAAATTGCCTTGTCCCTTTGCAATGATCAGATCCGCTTCCTGAAAAACCCTGTTGAATACACGGCCTGCAAGTTCGGGGACCACTCCGGGAATTCCGGAGGGACCGTTATCCACAATTCTTCCGGCATATTGGGAAAGTCCAGACTCCGCAATTTCAGCCGCTGTAACATCATTCAAAGCATTTCTGCCCCGTACAGCAAGCGTGATCTTTCTGCTGTAAGGCGCCATGAATTCGCGGTCAAAAACAGCTTCCCCGCAATTGTCAAGGATATACAGAATATGCTTTGCTGAATCCATCTGCTTCTTGAGTTGTTCCGCAGCAGTTCTGTCTATTGGTCTGGTGAATGCCAGTTTGACTGTTTTCAAAGCTTCCTCCATATCCATTCCGCAATAGATTCCGAAGTCCAGCATATTGCCTGCAATAGCCAGACGCAACCTGGATTCAAAATCCTCAGCATTATATTCCCGGATCTGGTCCAACTTGGCAAGCAGCTCTTCAGCAAGAAGTGCGGACTTGCGTTTTTCCTCCCGAAAGAGATCCCGTTCGCTGCCGCTGAGGGCAATTGCGATATCCATGACCTTTCTTGCCTGAAATGCAGGCGGCATGGTCATATTATCATTGGCAATCGACCTGAATGCTTCCGCTGTGATTGCCTGTTGAACAGATTTTTGATCTGTTGAACGCGTTGCCAGGTCGACGGCAAGTTTGGCAAGGCAAGGCCGGCATTCTAAGCAAGTCTTCATCGCATTTCTTTCCTTCGTTGCACTTTATTCTATTTGGTTTTCCATGGGATGAACCCCATCACCCCAGTCGAGCGTCTCCGTAACCTGTCAGTGTTTGTATTGAACGAGGCATTGCCGGTGTAGTATCTCCTCAGTTCTGCCATATTGGATCTTGCATATAGTGAAGCAGAATACTGTGATTTTATGTTTTCTTGAGAGACACTGCACCAGCACAGGCTGCTATAGCTCCAATCCTGCGATTTTCATTTGTTGTCTGACTGGCGGACAGCCCGCGGCATGACAAGCAACATGCCATCAACACCTCGCTGTTTGTGTCACACTGTTGTTTCCAGTTGCGCCTGCACCTGCTTTAGATTCAAAAGATAGATTGCACGTTTGCCGGAATCGACAGAGTCAACGGTAACTGTATCACCGGCGGGATTCCAGCGGGGATGCAGATCGCATCGCTTGTCCTGAATCGTGTCATCAGGCAGATTCTGCCGGAATTTACCCAGAAGTACCTGTTTGCCACTGGCCCCGTGAATCAGAAGAAGTTGTTGCATTTTTTCCTTGTCAGGATAGCTGTCCGAAAGGATCCAGCGTCCATCGGGAGAATAAACCAGATGTGCCATCATGCCGTGGCTTTCCGCAATCTTGCGGGCACGGAAGGGACTTTCCGAATCATCAAAGATGATTACATGATGTCCTGTTCTATCCCAATTTGCATCGACCATGATCTCATTCGGTTTGGCTCCCCATATCTGATGGGAGATCATGTTAGTCCAATAGACTTCGGGAAGCGAACACTTGACTCCGTTGCCCTGCAGGTCGCAGGTGTACATGAAAGTCTTCCACATCCTGGTCAACCCCACTTCATCCGTGATGGCACGGAAGAGCCACAGCAGACGGGAGGAATCACAGTTGAAGATAGCATGATTGAGCCAGATGTATTGACCTTCGAGCGAATAGGCGTACGGGTGCATTTCCAGCATTGTACGATATGTGACGATCAATTTTGATTCCCCTGTCTGCAAATCCATCAGCCGAAGGCCATCTGCATCAAGGTCGGCAGGGAAACGGTCCTTCGGCAGAACGGCGGGCGCATAACTGTAGCCGCGCCGGGGAATACGGGCAAAATTCAGCGACGCTGCATATTTTCCATCCGGAGAGATTGCATAGACCGGATATTCGTAATGTCCGACGCCCCCTTTCCCAAGCTGACAGATCCTGGCAACCAACTTCTGGTCTTTATCATCGAAATCGTTGTAGATGAAGCAATCCGGCTTGTGTTTGAGAAAGAGTTCCATGCATCCCTGCTGGTGACACCAGGCACTGGTTTCCGCAAGTGGTTCAAAAGAACCGGAACCATCAAGCAGACCGACGGTCGCTTTTTCTCCAATTACCGGAACGCGATTCGGCAGCATCGGGATTTTCAGTGCAAGGTGATATTTTCCCGCAACATCCCACGGACAGCGGTCATAATATCCGAACATGAACTCGAATCCTTCACAGTCCGGAGTGATCTTTTCCCATTCAAACGGCGAATTGAATTTCATTTTTTCTCCTCCAATGGTATGATTTCAATATCATCCAGCCATACAGTTCCAGGCTGATAAAACAGGTGAATACGGAATTGAGCGATCTCCGCCGGATTTGGCTTTGCTTTGGAACATGCTTTTTTGAAAGCTTTAATATCCAGCACCTTCTCGAAACAGTACCAATCATAATCTCCCGGGTAATATTCCACGACACGATAGTTGTAGGTCGTGTTCTGGCCTTTGGCTATGGTCCAAATCCCGGTGAAAGGAAGAGCAAGTTTGCTTCCAACGGATACCCCTTTGTATTTTACCCATCCGCGAATCAGAAGATCATGTTTCATCTCTGCAACTTTTCCGATATCGATCGTAGCGGAATATCCGGCAGATGCCTGACCGTCGATCCGGAGACTTGCACTTCCGGAATGTTTGACTTCTGTATCTATCTTGACGTTGGGGGTGATTCTGCACCATTGGTAGATCCATGCTTTCGAGAAGCCCTCAAAGTTACCGTTTTTAACCAGATTCTTCCTGGGATCAACCGGCAGATACTTACGCAGCGGCTGAGGATCTTTCACCAGTAAAATCCGGTCTATCAAAACCGCATTCCGGGACTTTGAACCTTTGACATAAGCAGGCCCTGCAAATTTCATGGAGACCCAGACTTCCCTTTCTTCCGGATTAATCCCGATTGCAGGCAGA
>CAZHPP010000006.1:9892-24350 GCA_964534535.1 uncultured Victivallales bacterium
TAGGTATAGTGATTCCAAGTGTTATCGTGGATCAGATTTAATGGACGGATCATCAATCCTTTTCCGACCCGGTAGAGATGAAATTTTTCATCCTGCGGGTAATCTTCCGAAGCAAAAGCGATGGATTCCCCTTGCCTGAGACTTGAATTGTAGATTCCAATGGTATAATTGGAAGAGTGTCTGTAATTCGGATTGACAACGGCTGCACCGCATACGGCATCAGGATCTTTGACCATGGTTCCTTTTATTGATGTCCAATGCAGATCCATCACCTCACAGCCATCAAACTGTTCCGGAATTTTAATCGGATAATGGGAATACAGATCGGCTTCCTGTTCCGCTGCAGTCAACCGTTTGGCAATTCCCTCTTCCCCCAATGATTTCCAATGACGGATCAAATCGGCCAAATTTTTCTTGAAGCGGGCGGAGGTCTTTTCCAGGTCCGCATGATAACCTTTTTTCTGCAATTTGTCCAGATCTTGGAACATTGTGCGGTCAAGAACAACCCTCTCCCATTGTACATGCATGAAGGAACGGGAATCGTTTTTTACCAGTTCTTCGGCCTTATCCAGCCAAAGATTGACCTTTTCAAAGAATTCCTTGTCCAGATAGGTCTTCTGTGCATTTTCTCTGCGTTCCAGATATTCCAGATACTCTTTCATGACAGGTGCAGCGTTTCCGTAATAGCCATTGAGGAATTGATCGCTCAAACGATTCATGTCCCGAGCAGGATCATCCAGCATTTTCAGCATCAGCCAATGCTGCATCATGGCAAAGCTGCGGGACAGCGGCTCTTCGTTTTCTGAATAATAATGGACCACTCCTTCCTTTTGACAGAAACGGATCTCGTCCGCAATATCCTGTCTCTCTTTGACAAACGGGTACAATCTTCCTTCATAAACGCGCCAGTAAGACCAGATGGATTTGTTTTTCGCATAATTTGACCATGCGTGAAGTTCCTTGCCATAATCCGTACCGGGAAGCAGGGGGTTGAACAACGCTGCACCGCAGTAGCGGATAATCACATTATCCGCCGCCTTTATCGTTTTTGGCGGTTTGATGGTATAAGAATATGCAAACGTCACAAGTTTCACATCAGGATATTTTTCCCGGATGCCGTTTGCCATATAATTCACAAAATCAATATTCGGTCCGGCATAAGAACCTTCCGCCTCCGCAAGTTTTCTGCAGGAATCACACCAGCATTCCCCCCAGCTGGGACCATCGGATTGTCCTAATTCGTACAGGACCGGGATCATATATGCCGGTTTCCCCTGATATTTCTGCCGATCTGCTTCAATATATCTGATGAGCTCCGCCAGAATTATTTTTCTGACTTCAGGATTCGTCATGCAGATTGTATGACAGCGTCCGCCGCTGATCTTTGGTCCGAACAGTTTGGGATCTTTGATCGCCTTGACAAAACGGTCAAAGTTATGGCAATCACCCGGGGCGCCATATCGCATATCAAGCCCGAACGGGGTCCCGCAGTTCTCCTTGTTGCGCAATCTCCAGTACCAGTCTATTCCATCCAGTCCGACATACATTTCACGACGGCTGAATGCCGGTTTCCCGGTTTCATTCACATTAGGCAGTTTCCAATTTGACTGTCTGGGCAGTAATTCCGTATCCGGAGCAAGCCAGGAGCAGGAAGCATATTTCTCCAGAAAAGAATATACTCCATAGACGATCCCGACCGTATCTTTCCCCTGTATGTGCAAGATTCCATTGCGGTTCTGCAAGCGCCATTCCTGCGAACGGAGGTCTTTAGATTCTTCCAACACGATGTCGCCTGATTTCGGTGTCGCATCCGTCTTGATCTTATACGTTTGACCTGTAACCTTTTCCAGGCAGCGTGCCAAATCGTTTCCGGCAAACTTCAAACCGGCATCAACACTATTCTTGAAATGGACCTCAGCAGCAGTAAGTGAAAATACTGCAGCAGTAAGAAAAACAATAAAACTGCTTTTCATTATAAAACCTCCTCGACAGTTTGGATTCCACATTTCATGGGCGCTCGCAGCAACGAATGTCATTATGAGCCTCAGGTTTACATGTCCATCTACATATCTTGTTCTCCTTGTGCTTGTATTGGTGAAGCAGCTGTGAAATTCTTCGCCAGGCAATTTTCGGATTCCGGTAACGGTCCAGCAGGCCTTTGAAATTGAAGCCGCCGGCACACGACTGCGAGCTATTGGAAATAAAAGACCGCGTATCGCAGTACTGCCAGAGAAACGTGCCAGAACAACGGTCGGAATCCAGAACGAAACGCACCACACTTTCCAGCAGATCCGCCTGATATTCCTCGCTCCAGCGCTGTCCGCCGTAAATGCCGGGGATCGCTTCGGCGCCGATTTCACTGATCAGCAGCGGTTTCTCCCGATATTCCGGTTTCGATGCGAATTCGGCCAGTTCGGAGAGATTTTTCCGGATTTCCTCCGCATCGCAGAACTGATTCTGCCCCAGGCCGTACCAGCACGGATAGGTATTGAAAGAAATCACATCGACCAGGTCCAGGCAAACATCTTTGGTGAGTCGGCAGGTTCCGAAAGTGACCAGCCGGGTCGGATCGACTTCATGCAGGATGTCCGCCAGCGATTTCACCAGCGGCCGGGCCGATTCAAGAGTTGTACAGGCCTCATTCAGGAACCCCCACAGGATGACGCAGGGATGATTGACGCTTTTCAAGGCCATATTCCGGGTTTCGCGCTCCTGCCGGACCTGAAATTCCGGATTGATCAGTGAACTTTCCTCATTGCCCCAGCCCAGCGATTCCTCCCACACCAGAATGCCCATCCTATCGCAAAGGTCAAGAAACTGTTCGCTTTGCGGATAATGACATCCCCGCAGACAATTCATGCCGGCCTGTTTCAACAACTTCAGATCACGCAGCTGCAGAATCTCCGGAATGGCATATCCGAATTCCGGATGAGAGTCATGACGATTGCATCCGACCAGTTTCAATGTTTTCCCGTTGAGATACAATTTTCCCTCGCGGCATTCCACGCGGCGCAGTCCGAACGCAGTTGAAAAGGCGGTTTCGTCGATTCTGATCTCTGCATTGTGAAGATTCGGTTTTTCCGGTGACCAGAGACGCGGATTCGGTACTGTAAAAACACCTGTGCCGGCTCCATTCTGCAGAGAGAGCTTCTGCGCTTCATCCCCGCCGTCGAAACGGATTTCGGCATAATCCGCATTTTTTGCAATTCCAATGAATTTGACAGAGATCTGAACTTTTCCTTTTTCAGGTTCGAGCGGCAATATCTTCAATTCATCCACATTGACACCATCCGCGGAAGCAAGAGTCATTTTTCGATAAATGCCGCCATGTGCATAAAAATCATAATTTCTGCGGAACATCGACGACGGTGAATCATCGAACTCATTGTTGACTGCAATCATAAGGCTGTGGCTGCCGTTTTCTCCTGCTTCAAAGCGAATGGTGCGTTTTGAGAACGGCGCATCAATATCAGCAATCTGCTGGTTGTCCCAGAAAATCTTTCCTCGAAGACCTAAGCCTTCAGAGGACAGTTCCATATTGCCGCCGCCATAGACCTCACGCTGATAAATTCCAGTACCGCGTTTCAGAAAATATTCCGGCATCAAATCGAAACATCCGGGTACAGCCGCTAAAGAATCAAATTGCAGTTGATCCGTTTTGAGTTCAGAAAATTTGCCTTCAGGGAGAAATGTAAAATTCCATAAGCCTGAAAGATCAGCCGTTATATTGTGACTCGTTCCCTTTTTTGTAAATGATTTTACAATCATTCCTTCTCCCGTTTTTCTGTGCTTGTTTTTTATAAATCAGAAGGGTGTGCCGATTTCCGCGACCTGATTCAGAAGCTGGTTCCTGGAATTTCACGCCCAGGGCTGCTGCGATCTTTCGGCAGTCCAGAAATGGCACTGAGCCTCGCCGAATCTGCCGCGCACGATCGCGCCGGCGCGGTCAAAAAGGCCCTCGCATTCTCCGTAATACGCATTGCGTCCCATGCAGTGCCGCCGCGAGGGAACGGGGATGACGTTCCCGTTTTCATCGGCGACTTCCAGCTGCTGGCGTCCGGCCGTCAGGATGCCTTCCGCGTGAATCCATTCATCGACGCCATGGCAGAACGTGTTGCAGGAGATGCCCGTGCCGATGAACCAGATCCGTGCTCCTCGTTCCAGCAGACGCCACCATGGAGATCCCTGGGCCGCCGGGGTATCAAACTTTTCATGGCCTGCCGTGAATTCGCGGGCATCCTTTCCGTATGCCGCAAGCGAATGTGTCGGGTGCAGAGACCGGACTACGCCGGGACGCCGTCTGAAAAGCTCAGGCAGGATGCCGGTGCATGCCGGAGTTTTCCTCACATCAAAACGCGGATGTTCCTCATTGACTTCCCGGTAGGAAAGCGTCGGGAAGACAAGCAGTCCGGCATCCCGGAAATATTCCATCAGCATATCCGGCACGGCGTCCGCGCCCCCGTCGACGGGGCCGATGCTTTTCATCGAAGAGTGCACAAGGATCGTCTCATCGGGTCGGATGGAAAGTCTCACCATGTCGTTTCGAAGCGAATCGGCTGAAATCATGTTGTTTTCCCGGAGAATGAGGGACATATCTGTGCCATTGCCTGTTCAGACTTTCCGTTTAATTTGTGCCTTCGGGACGCCAGAATTTTGAACTGTATCCGACGCTGGCGGAACTGCATGGGATCTCTTCATAGCAGCGGGATTCGACATGCCCGTCCACAAACTGGATGTTTGCCCGCCGATTGTGGCGCAGCGCGATTTTGGCCGCAGTCCCGTTATCCGCATCTGCGGCAGCATTCCAATAACAGAAAAGCAGACTGCTGCTGGCGCCTTCCGTAATCTGGCACAGTCTGGACGGATGCCTGATCCGTCCAGACTTGTAGACATTGGACATATTTATTACAAATCCGTAGGTTTTGTACGAGAAAATCGCGTTGCATGTATATCCGAAACATGTCTTTGTCAGGTCCGTCAGATTCGGACAGGTCAAAGGCGTAGTCCTCAGTTTGGGGGTGGCTCCTGAAAAATAAAAAATCGCTCCGCGGAAAGAATCACAATTGCTCTGTCTTGGCCTCGGCAAGTATGGATTCAGAAAGAGAGTGTCGCAGTTCGAGCCGCAGAATCCCCACCCCTCGTCGTATCCGAACCCGCCTGTATGCCGCGGGAGAGACGCCGGGAGTACGAAATCCTCGTTGTCTCCTGGATACATGCCGCAGGCCAGGCCGTATTGTTTCAGGTTCGACTGGCAGGAGGAACTTCTTGCACTCTCCCTGGCCTTGTTCAATGCGGGCAGAAGCATGCCCGCGAGAATCGCGATGATGGCAATCACGACCAGGAGCTCGATTAATGTGAAAATCCGCACATTTTCCTTCATTTTCCTTCCTCCGTTTTCAATGTTTTTATGAATGATTCCCGGACGGTCTTCGGCCGCCGGTATTCGTCAATGAATCCCTTTGAAACCGAATTCAGACTGAACATTGAGGATTCTGATGTGTCGAAGGTGTTTTCGCACGCCATCACAAGTTCATGAACTCCGTCAGTTCCGGCGTCAAAGTCGGCCTTCTCCATGGCGAACGGAAGGACAGGCGTGAAAATTTCACGTCCGTCCCAGAACACTCTGCCGCAAAGCCCGAATCCCTCAAGTACAAGACGCGTCATGCCTCCCGCCCGAACTCTGGTCCGGTACGCCCCGATTCCGCGGAGGAATGCGGAGCCGGGAAGCAGGTTGAAACATCCCGGAACGCAGCATTTTCCCTTGAATTGTGTTCCGGTAACATTAAAATTCTCAAGCTTTTCTTTTAGAAATGCGAAATTCCACATCCCGTCATTTTTTCTCATCGAAACATCCAATTGCTTTTTTTACCTTGAATTGATGTTGAAAGTTTGCCGTGTTCCATTATATTATAAATCATAAAACGATTTCCGACAAGAGGAATAATGTAACATGCCGTTGCATTTTTGCAACGTATTGGAAGGAGGACGACTTCAATGTGTCAGTTCAGGGATTTCCTGTTCGCCGCGGTGCGTGACCAGTCCGCTGCGGCATTTGTCCGTTCGGTCGGACATTTCAATCTTGTCGCATTCGACGCATCAAGTCAGGAGCCCAAGGCGAATTTCGGCGAAATTTTCTGGTGCGTCGACGGCCGCGGCTGGTTCGGAATGAACGGCCGCCGCCAGATCCTGCGTCCGGGGTATGTCTGGTACTATCCACCGGGGTCCAGTCACAATTTCGGGCCGGACGAAAAAAATTTTCACTACCGCTGGCTTACCGTTGAAGGCCGATGCGCCAGTGGCCTTTTCGATGCCGCCGGAATGACGCCGGGACTCAATTTCGGCGGAGATTGTCCGGATGAACTTTTCGCCGGCATCGAGATGGGAATCGTGCATACGTCCAGACCGGAGCGGGTAAAAATTCTGACACTTGCGTTCGAAATCCTGGCAAGGGCATGTTCGGGCCTCAGGAAGAGCGAACGCGGCAATTCCGGCGACAGGGCCGCCGCAGCAGGACGGATCATCAGCACAAACTTCTCCGACCCGGATTTCAATGTCGCACGTCTCGCCGACATACTCCACTCGAGCCGCGTTGTGCTCAGCCGCGATTTCAAATGCCGCTACGGAATCACGCTCTCCGAATACATCCATTCACTGAGGCTGAAAAAGGCTCTTGAGATGCTGCGCAGCGGTTCACCGGGAATTGCCGATGTGGCGCATCAATGCGGATTTTCGTCGGCCGCGTACTTCACAAAAATTATCTTTGCGGCAACAGGAATGACCCCGACTCTCTTCCGCAATTCATAGAGATATTTTCAAAAGGCTCTGTTCTGCGTGATGACTGATTTTAATCAATGGGCTGCTCGCCCCTTGACCCTTCGGCAGGACTCAGAGAGCCCTGCACCCGTTTTTTGACCTCCTGTCCACCAGAATCTCCGGGAAAAGCAGTCAGCGTTCAATCCACAGCCTTTCAAAAAAAATACTGGGCATCCACTTGATACAGTCTGATCATTTTTCCATTGTCTCCCTTGAATTTCCACTCATCATTTGCTGTTTTCAAGAAAATCTCTTTTGCCGATGACGCTTCTCCTGTCTCGATTTCGGCGCGTACAGCCGCCGATGCCGAATTCACGCATAAAAAGTATCGTTTGCCGGATCGAAGATGAAATCTTGGTTGAAGAAACCGTTATATGTCATGCTGACATAGATTATTGCGGGGGGAGCCAGTGGGGGAAAACGGAGGTTTGCCACCGCGGCGGAATGCGCCCCGTTCTGTCAGGGCGGGGCATTCCCTGAAAACGGAGGGAAAGTTCCATCCCCGGCCTGACAGAGAACAGTCATTCATGTTTGACAATAACTCACTTTTATGCTATATTGCACTGTTCATTTCTGCAGTCAGACCCAACAAAAATTCAAGGGGAAATCCGAAATATTATGAAAAACGTGATTCCGCTGATCGTCTCCGTCATATTAGGTTTGGCTGCCGTATTCGCAGTAAGCAAACTGCTGTTCGACAAAAAGGAAACAAACACCGAAGACAAAGTCTCGGTGGTCGTCGCCGCAAGAGACCTTGCGGCACAGGACGAACTCCGCGAAGGCTCCGTGACCTACCGCGACATGCCGAAATCACTGGTTCCGCGGAACGCGCTCCTGTGGGAAAACGTGGGCATGGTCTACGGCCAGCAGATCCCGCATGCCATCATGCGCGACGACTATGTTCTTCTGACCGACATACGCACCAGAACCACGCTCGGCGAATGCTGCCGGCGCGGCGAATGGACAATCCCCGTGACTTTTTCGGATCCGGCGCTCGTGAAGATGCTGATGCCGGACGATGAAATCGCAATTCTTACGGCGGCCGTGACGCGGAGCGCGAGCATGCAGCAGGCATCCATTCCGACCGTCGAAGCGGCAGGAACTCCGCCGAATGTGACGATGACGGAGCGGCGCGAAACCTCCGTGCTTCTTCCCTGCGTGCGCGTGATCGGGATCGCCAGCGACAAGGGATCGTTCCGCGAGGGCGGTTCCTCGACGGGCACGATCTTCGTCTCGCTTCCGCCGCAGCAGGCGATGATCCTTGTGGCGGCCCAGCGCGAGTCCGAACTGTACCCCGTGCTCCGCAAGCGGAACGATCCGGCCGCACTGAACAGAAAAGACGTCGGAGTCGTAAACTCCGAGACATTCAGCCGGATCCACAGCGGACTCAAGTCCGCGGAGCTCCCGGAAATTCCGAACAAGGATCACAGATAAGGAGGCCGGGGCGTGAAGATTCTGAATATGCTGTGTCTGGCCGGAACAGTCATCCTGCTTCCGGCATCCGCATTGGCCCAGTCCGAGCCGGGGACGGTCGTCGACAATGGAAGCGTCAGCACCGGAACGATCCACGGCGTGCCGCAGCAGTACATGATACCGCCGGAGAGCGTTTCGATGTCCGTCGGCGAAACCAGAGTGCTGGAAGCGCCGTTCGAAATAGAACGGAAGTCCGCCAGTTCAAAGGCCGTGCAGATCGTCAGGGTATCGGGCCACAGCCTGACCGTAACAGGGACGGAGGCCGGAACAGCCGACGTGAAAGTCGGTTCATCCTCTCTGGAAAAGACATTCCGGATCACGGTCACCGATTCCCTCATGGCCACTTACCGCGCTCTGAACCGGGATCTTTCCGACCTTTCCGAAGTCAGCGTGGAATACGGAGGAAATTCGCTTGCGCTCCGCGGCGAAATTACGAACTATTCGCACTGGGAATATTTTCTGCAGGTCATGAAACGTTATGAAAACCGCTGCCGCAGCTATGTGTCATTCCGTCCGGGCCCGGAAATGTTCGAGGCCCTGAAAAAACAGCTGGAACGGGCCGGATACAAAGTGACGGACAAGCCGTCCGGAGAACTGCCGCCGGGCACGCTGTATTTCAGCGTTTCCTCGGACATCCTTACCGTCGGCGGACGCGTTTTAAGCGCGCAGGACGTCGATGCCGTGAAACAGATCGTGGATTCGCAGAAATGGCTGGCGCACGGCTCCGACCGGAACGGCATGCGCGCCGTATGCCGGGTCGAAGTGGCCGACATTCAGATCGACGTGGGCGTGGTGATCGTCGGCGTGACGCGCTCGGAGCTGGACCGGCTCGGCAATTCCAGCGCGGACGGCACTGTGGTCTCCATGGACCTGGCGGCATGGTTCAAGTCGCTTGCGGGAGAACTTCCCGATGCCATCGGCAAGGGCGCTCCGAAACGGAACGGCACCGGAGCCTTCTCGTATATCAACACGCGCCTGCAGGGTGCGATCCGCTTCTTCGGCGACAACAACATATCGGATTTCCGGGACGCCGGGCATGTGACGTTCACGAACAACAGCGCGGCAGGCGGCTCCTATCAGAACGGCGGCACGCTGAATGTGGGGATCTATTCGAGCGAGACGGCCGACCTGAAGGAAATCGACTACGGCCTGAAGATCGTCGTCAAGGGCGGACTCGTCCGGGGAGACCAGGTCAAGCTGGACCTGGAAATAGAAAAAAGCCTTGCGCCGGTCAAGCAGGATGCCGATTATCTCCAGCGCAAGACCAAGACGAAGACCGAACTGATCTGCCCGCTCGACAAGACGGCCGTGATCGCCGGACAGAGGGAGTTCGCGCGCGAAGACAGCGGGCCGTCAGGCTATGCGTTCCTCCGGCACGTTCCCGTCGTGAACTGGTTCACCTCGTTCGAACAGGACAAGAGGGAAGAGCTTCAGCTGCTGATCCTCGTTTCGCCCCAGATCGCCGCGCACAAGGTCAATATGACCTCGAAACCGTCGGCGGACACGGCCAGGGTGGAGGACGAAGTCTCGGCATCCATACGGGAAAAAACGGATTCAATGCACGAGCGCGAAAAACGCGGCTGGTTCCGCCGCATGTTCACCTGGTAACCGGACGGGAGGAATCAGCGCGGCATGAAACTTGCAGTCCAATCTCCCGGCGCTCCCGGAGAGACAGTTCAGCTGACCGGAAAGGCCGCGTTCGTCATCGGACGCGCGGAGGAGTGCGACGTCAGGCTTGAAGACAGGACCGTTTCGCGAAGGCACGCCGTGCTTTCGGCCGAAAACGGAGAATGCTTCATCGAAGACTCGTCCAGCCGCACCGGCACCTGGATGAACGGAACGAAGATTTCCGGCCGCACGAAATTCGGAGTCGGCTCCAAAGTCAGGATCGGGCCGATGGAGCTGACCCTGCTGGACGCCGCGGAACCGCCCGTCCAGGAAGCGAAGGCTTCTGCCGGGGCGTCCGCTCCGTTCCGGAACATTCCGTCCGCCGGACACGGCCTTCCGCTGTATCATGCCGATACTCAGTCCGGAATGTATTCGGAGACGATGCTTCTCCTTGCGAAGAAGGTTCAGGCCCGCGTTCTGGAAATGCTGAACATCGGGAATACGTCGGCCCGGGAGATGACCACGGACGAAATGCGCCCGAAGGTCGAAGCCTCCGTGGAACAGGTCGTGCGTGAAATCCAGCACGAGATTCCGCAGGGAGTGCAGATCGGCGCGTTCCGGCAGGCGGTGCTGGACGACCTGACCGGGCTCGGCCCGCTCTCTCCGCTTCTGCGGGATCCGGCCGTCACGGAAATCATGATCAACGGTCCGGCGAACATCTTTGTGGAAAGCCGCGGACTGGTGTACCGGACGGAGGTCCGGTTCAACAGCGAGGCGCATCTTCAGGCGATGATCCAGCGCATCGTGGAGCCGCTCGGACGGCATGTGGACGCCGCATCGCCGATGGTGGACGCCCGTCTGGAGGACGGCTCGCGCGTGAACGCCGTGATCCCTCCGCTCGCGCTTGACGGGTCGCTCGTCACGATCCGCAAATTCCCGTCGAAGAAGCTGACGGACGACGATCTGATCAGGTTCGGAAGCCTCACGAAGCCGATGGCGCTTTTCCTGCGGGAGGCCGTGCGCGCCAGAAGAAACATCCTGGTGTCCGGCGGAACCGGTTCCGGAAAGACCACGCTTCTCAACATTCTTTCCCAGTTCATTCCCGAAAACGAACGGATCGTGACGGTGGAGGATTCGGCCGAACTGAAACTTTCCCATGAAAATCTCTGCCGGCTGGAGGCGCGTCCGGCCAACGTCGAAGGCCAGGGCAGGGTTTCGATCCGCGACCTGGTGATCAACACGCTGCGGATGCGCCCGGACCGGATCATCGTGGGAGAATGCCGCGGCGCCGAGGCGCTCGACATGCTCCAGGCCATGAATACCGGCCACGACGGGTCCATGACGACCTGCCACGCGAACAATCCGCGCGACGCGCTTTCGCGGCTCGAGAACATGGTGATGATGGCCGGATTCGAGCTGCCGTCGTCGGCGATCCGCGAACAGATCGCCTCCGCGATCAACCTGATCGTCCAGCAGACTCGTCTGCCCGACGGTTCGCGCAAGATCGTGCGCATCACGGAAGTCACCGGCCGCGAAAACAACACGATCCTGATGCAGGACATCTTCACCTACGAGCAGGAGGGCTTCGACGAGAAGTTCCATGTCATGGGGCATCACTCCGCGACCGGCAACATACCGAAATTCATCGACGAGCTGAGACAGTCGGGGGACCTCCGCCTTGACATGTCCGTGTTCGTCCCCGGGGAATAAGGGGAGGAGCCGTCAATGCGGAACGTTACAGTGCTTGAGCGGTACGGAATCTTCCTTCTGGTGCTTGCTGCCGTTGCGGCGCTGGTGTACATCATGATCCGGCTGATCCAGAATTTCACGCAGGAGCGCATGGAGGAGAGCGGACGCGCCCCCGGCGGCGCGAACGCCGCGAACGGAGTGTACTATTTCATCAGCCGCGGAATGCTTCTCCAGATTCAGGTTTCGGCCGGATTCCTGCTTGGCGGGTCTGCGGTCGGAATTCTGCTGTTCTGCCAGATCTACAACCCGCTGATCTTCCTTCCGGCCGGCGGTCTGTTCTTCTGCGCCGGAGCCGCTCTGCCGTGGTTTTATTTCTCAAGGAAGGCGGCCGCCCGCGCGGCGCGGTTCGAGGAAAGCATCCTCGACCTTTCGCTCGGGCTTACGAGCGCGCTCAAGGCCGGCCAGGCCCTGCCGCAGGCGCTCGAGGTGTTCTCCAGACGGTGCGAAGGCCCCATGAAGGAGGAACTCCTGACCGCGATCCGGGAATACCGGCTCGGACTGGACCTTTCGGAGGCGCTGCAGAGAGTCTACAACCGGCTTCCGTGCGAGGACCTTCAGCTGCTGATCGTTTCCATCAAGCTCACGACCCAGTCGGGCGGAAGCCTGGCGGACGTCCTTCAGCGCATCACGCAGACGATCCAGGGCCGCACGGAATTCCACCAGAAGCTCAGAGCCTTGACGGCGCAGGGGCGGTTCGAGGCGCTTGCCATGTCGCTTGCGCCGCTTGTCGCGTTCCTGCTGCTCTTTTTCATCAACAACGACCTGATGCTTCCGATGGTCCAGACGGCGATCGGGTGGGCCGCGATCGGCATCATGCTCACACTCGAATTCATCGGATACGTCGTAATCCGCAAGATCGTCGACATCAAGGTGTAGCCCATGAAAGAAATATTCATCTGCATCCTGGCATTCCTCGCCGTGGTCCTTCCCGCGGTCTATTTTTACGCCCTTCCGGAAAAAGAAGATGCAAAGACTCCCGGAGGCGGACCGAAGCAGGACGAAGTGCCGCTTCTGCTCAGGCTCCTGAGATCCGCCGCACGGATGCTGGACTCGTCCGGACTCGGCGACGTCTTCCGGAAGATGTTCCGCGGACATACCGTGCATCTGGAGGAAAAGCTGCATCTTTCCGGACTCGACATCACGCCGGGAGAACTCTATTGTTCGCAGTTCCTGATGCTTGTCATGACGGCGGCGGCCGCCGCGATCGTCGCCGGACTGGTCTCCGACGCCGAACACATGGCGTCCGTGCCTGTGGCCGGAGCCATCGGCATGCTCATCGGCTGGTCGCTCCCGGAAGTGGCCGTGGGCAATCTGGCGCAGAAGCGTCAGACGCAGATCCTCCAGGCGATTCCGTACGCCATCGACCTGATCGCCTCCGCAATGCGCGGCGGCCTCGATTTCGGGGCGGCGATCCGGTTCTACGTCAAGCTGGGGCTGAAGGGGCCGCTGACGGACGAATTTTCGCAGATGCTCCGGGAAATGGAGCTGGGCGTGACGCGCATCAGGGCGCTTCAGAACATGGCGGAACGCGTCAAGATCAAACAGTTCACGTCGTTCGTTTCGGCCATAGAACTCGGCACTGAGCTGGGCGCTCCGCTTACGGACACCATGGAAATCCAGGCGGCGGAAATGCGCAAGGCGCGGTTCGCGCTCGCGGAATGCAAGGCCCAGAAGGCCCCTTCCATCATGCTGCTCCCCATGGCGCTCTTCATTCTTCCGGCCGTTTTCATCATCATCCTGACGCCCGTATTCCTGAAAATGAAGGAATCGGGAGTCCCGCTTTTCTGAGGAATCATCATGACCGACACAGCAAAAAACACAGGCTGCAGAATCCGGTTCATCCGCGGAGAACTTTCCGGCCGCACGTTCGCGGTCGGAGCTTCCGGCATTTCGGTCGGACGCGACCGTTCGGCGGATATCCGTCCCGGAGCGGACGACATCGCGGGAACCCATGTCACGCTCCTGCCCCAGACCGGAGGCGGACTGCTCCTCCGCAATGCCGGAAACGGTTCCGTGTCGGTGAAGGGTGCGGACGTGCCCGGAGACGGCAGCGTCCTCATGATGCCCGGAGACGACGCCACGCTCGGCTCGACTCTGGCGTTCATCGTGGAAGCGGACGGATCGGCGCCGGCCGACATTTCCGACGACGCCACGCAGGTCACGGCGGCCCTTCCCGTTCCGGAGCGCGAACGCCCGGAAGACTGCACGCGCTATGCCTCCGTGAACGAACTGAACGACCTCCGGAAGATCAGCCGCACGCAGCTGCGGCAGAAACGCATTGTCATGCTGGCCGGGATCGCGGCGGCGGCCGTCATTCTGACCGGAGCGTACCTGTCCAGCCTGCTCCGCGTGGAAAACCCTGCCACATGGCCCGGCGAACTCACGAAATCCTACAGCGAAGGCGAGTTCAGGACGGAACTCGAAGGGTCCTGCAGGTTCATGCTGTATTACCCGAAGTCCCCGCATATGGTCGTAAAGCAGAACGGTCTGAACTGCGAGATCATGACTGCGCTCGGACGCAGTCTCGACGTGCCGTTCCATCTGGTTCTCCGGATCGCGGACGTTCCGGACGGCTTCCGCACGACGCGGAAGCAGAGTTTCGAAAACTGGATCCGCCGCGTTTCGGAAAAGGAAAAATTCTCGTCCGTATCCGACCCGAAACAGGATTTCTACTGCACCGCCGGCTGCGGATATCCGTATTACGAAATATCATACGAGCGCACGGACCATCAGATCTACTGGTGCGGAATTGCCACATATATGCGGCATCTGGACAAGGAAATCGTCTTTCTGAGGGAAGTTCCCGTCACGCAGT
>CAZHPP010000007.1:0-22365 GCA_964534535.1 uncultured Victivallales bacterium
CGCCGGGTCACCATCTTGTATTTGACGGGAGAGGAATTGACAAACGGGAGCACATCCACGACCGGAATGTCCGAGGAACGCTTTCCGGCCAGGTCAAGCGAATAGATCTTGACCGTGACCAGTTCCGCCCTCGGAAAAATGGAAAAGCATCCCGCACCGCAGAGGAGAAGGAGCAGAAGCGCGGGAACAATTCCGAATCGACTCATCTGCCGCCCCTGGACGGAAGCTGCGGAATTACAAGGATATCGCCCACTTCGACGCGGTCGTTGCGGAGTTTGTTCTTGTTGGCGTCACGGATCAGGCTGGTATAGCGGGTGCTGCCGTAGACTTCGCGGGCAATCTTATAAAGGGTATCGCCGGCCTTGACGGTATAGGTTCCGGATTTTCCGGGCTTTGCTGCCGGTTCGGAAGCCGCAGCCGCCTTGGCCGCGGGCTGTTTCGCCGCAGACGTCTTTTCGGCGGCGGCACCGGAACGGGCGGCGGCAGGACGGGAAGTACGGGCAGCGGAACGGGCGGCGGCAGCCGGACGTGCGCCCTCTGCGGATGCGGCGCGGGCCGCAGACTGAGAAGCAGCGCCGGACGCGGCCGGACGCACCAGTTTTCCGCTGGTGATCATCTGGCGCATCTCATCGTTCTGGGCTTTCAGCTTGTTGGAGTAATCGACGTACTGCTGAAGGAGCTGGCGGTTCTTTTCCAGTTCGCCCTTGTTCTTGTCGGCATCGGCCGCCTGATATTCGGCGGACATTTTTTCGAAGAGTTTCTTCTTGGAGCCTTCGATGTATTTCTTCACGTCGCCGGAATCGGCGGAATCGGGCGCGAGTTCCAGGAACTTCTCATAGTGCGCGATTGCGAGGACCTGATTGTCGAGGTTGTCGCCGTAAAGCTGGGCGAGCTCATAATGCGCGGCCGCGGAACGCGGGCATGTATAGAGGAACTCCTCGAAATACTTGGCCGCGTCGTTGTAGTTGGAAGCAGCCTTGCACTGTCCGGCCTTGACGTACAGCGGATGGGTGTTTTCCTTGCCGACGTAATCGCCGCAGCCCGCCAGAAGAAGCGCAAGTCCGGCGCACAGAAAGACATTTTGAATTTTCATGTGGAATACTCCTTGATTTTTTACCAATATGAAACAATATATCATTTCTTTCCGATTAATCAATCCCCGGAATCCGGTTTTTTTGAACGTCTAAAGAGGAAATACAGGTGTTCCCGGCCTTTGCCGGAACGCGTGTTCCGGAAGAGCACGGGAAGAAATCAATCGGACGGAAGTTCCCCGCACACAGGCCGGGGCCGGGGCAGTTCCGGCGAAACGGAAACGGCGGGAAAAAAGTCTTCCCGCCGCACAGGAACGATATCTTACGCGTGCATCAGCGGCAGGGAATAATCGTGATAGGCCTGCATCCGGGCGCGCTTCTCGCCCGGGGTCTTCTCAAGATAGGTTCCGCCGAGATAGAAACAGGCGAATCCGCCGGAGGCCGCGCCCCAGGCACAGGCATCGCCCATGTCGAGGTTCCCCGGACGGACTCCGGCCTCGAGCTGGGAAGAAAGCGACGCGACCACGCCGCCGGCGAAATTGTCGCCGCAGCCGGTGGTGTCTCCGCGTTTTTCCGGATGTGCCGAGAGTTCGTCGTCGACCATGCGGCAGGTCGGCAGTGCGGAAAACGGCATCGGACGGAAGAACGTGCCGCGCGACCACGCATAGAAGCTCTTCGCGCCGAACGTCACCAGAAACGCGCCGACTCCGGAATCGATGAAGAATTTCGCGGCGTCCTCGATCTTTTTCGTTCCCGACATGCGGAACGCCTCGTCGCGGTCGGTGATGAGTACGTCCGTGAGCCGGTAGGATTCATCCGATTCTCCGAGCGGCCAGCGGCCGTCGGGGAACTTCTTTTCATTGCGGAAGTCGAACACCGTGCTGATCACCGTGACCGCGCCGGACTTCTTTGCACGGCAGAGAAGCGAGGTGAGCGAATCGTGAAGTTCCGGCACAAGCGCCGTGGCGCCGAACCACGCAACGTCGGCCTTGAAGAAATCCGCCGGAAGCTGTTTCGGCCCGTAATGGAGACTGGTGCCGATCGTGTTGATGAACGTGCGTTCACCCTTGCCTTCGTTGGCCGCGGGGTCGGAAAGGACGTCCGTGCACGGGGAACTGCCCTTGGTCACGCCGTAATGTTTCACATCGACGGGCGTGCGCTCGACGATCGCCTGAATGCGGTGTCCGGTGGTGTCGTCGCCGCGGCAGCCGTAGAAGGAGAATCCGATCTTTCCGCCCTCGGTGATCTGCGCGGCATTGATCGCGCCCACAATTCCGGGGCCGCCGAGATTGAACGCGTCCGGTTCGCCCGCGCCGAGTTCAGTCTTGATCTTCGGATAGGGGACCCCGGCGAACTTTTCCAGGTCTTCCGCAAAGACGAGTTTGCCCGGAGCCAGTCCGCCGTCGCCGTCGCGCTTCGACGTATATTTCCGGAATGCCTCCGTCTCGAAGGAAATGTGTTTGTAAAGATAGTCTGCGAGGGAACAGCCGGTGACAGCGACCTTGAGCATTTTCGGTTTCTCCTTGTGTTTTAATATTTTCTGGTCAGAAGTTTTTCTGCAAGACCTTCGAGCAGGCCGCGGTATTCGGAAGACGGCAGTGTCTTCAGGGCGCCGAGCGCCTCCGAAGTGGCCTTTTCCGCCTCGGCTTCGACGGCCTGTCTGGCGCCGCAGGATTCCAGGAGCCCGCGCGTCTTCCGCGTGAACGAATCCGTCCATTCCAGCGCGGAACTCATGCGGGCGAGTTCCGCGGCGCCGGCGGGGTCGAGCCGTTCAAAGGCCTCAATGCAGAGCAGCGTGGGCTTGCCTTCGCGGAAGTCGGAACAGATCGGCTTGCCGAATTTCTCCTGCGAGCCGAAGACGCCGAGGAGATCGTCGCACAGCTGGAACGCATATCCGAGCGAACGGCCGAACCGGTCGAGCGCCTTCACGGCGGGATGGTTCCAGTCTCCGCAGCCGAGTCCGGCCAGCGCGCCGGCCCGCGCCGAAAACGAAAGCAGTTCGCCCGTCTTGCCGTCGATCATGCGCTTCACTTCGGCGCGGGAGGGGCGCTTCGTGCGGAATTCAAATTCCACGTCGAGAGATTCCCCGGAGATCAGATTCCGGTTCAGGAAGTCCTGCATGGCAAGGGCGATTGCGTGGACTGCGGCGGGAGCGATCCCGCGTTCCGCGGAGCGCAGGACGAGCGAATTGGCCCAGGCCTGCTGGACGTCTCCGGCGAGAATGGCGAAGTCCCTGCCGTATTCGTCGGCGCGGTGTTCTCCGAAGCGGGACCTGGCATAATCGCGGAGGAACGCGTGGCAGGTGGGCGCACCGCGGCGGAGTTCGTCGCGGTCGATGATGTCGTCATGGACAAGGGTCCAGTTGTGGAAGACTTCGACGGCGGCGGCGAGTCCCGCGGCGGAGGAGAGTCTGCCTTCGAGCGCGCCGCAGCTCCAGAGGAGGATGGCGGGACGGAGGCGTTTTCCGCCGCGTTCGGGATATGCCCGCACGGCGGTGCGCAGGGCTTCCGGTTCCAGGGTATTCGGGAAGACGTCGTTCCGGATTTCGGAATCGACGAGTTTCCGTACTTCAGCGAGTTCGCGGTCCAGTTCCATGAAAACAGCTCCGATCGTTGGTGATTCGGAAATATACACCGTTTTCCGCGAATTCAAAATGAAAACAGGGAAAAAATATGTCCCTTTATTTTGCCGTGTACCCGCCGTCCACGTTCAGATTGGCGCCCGTCACATAATCCGAGGCTCCGGAGGCCAGAAACACGACCGCGCCCTTGAGGTCGGTCGAATTCGCCAGGCGCCCCAGCATGGTGTTCTTCGAATAGTTTTCGATGAACTCCTTCGGATGCGACGGAATCTGGAAGCCGCCCGGATTGATGCAGTTCACCCGGATGTGGTCCTTCCCCAGCACGCTCGCCGCGAACCGCGTGAAGTTCACGAGCCCGCCCTTTTCGTAAAAGTAGGCCGGCGATGGAAAGTCCATCATGTGCGTGCCGGTGTAGTTGGTGAAGTTCGGGCCGAGCAGCCCCATGTACGAACCGATGTTGATGATCGAGCCGCCCCCGCGCTCCTTCATGCGCTCCGCGGCGAGACGCGTGAGCAGGAATACGGCGGACGCGTTCACATGGAGGCTGGAGTCGAAGTCGGACATGGGACGGTCCCAGTTGACGTTGGCCGAGCGCGTGACGGCGTTGTTGACGAGGATGTCGAGCCGCGGGAGCTCCGCGATGAGACCGCGGATGGAACTTTCATCGGCGAGGTCGAGATGTTTCGGGACGACATTTCCGATCCGGGAAGCGAGCGTTTCGAGTTTGGCGAGGTCGCGGGAAGCGACGACGACTTCCGCGCCGGCCTCGGCGAGGGCTTCGACGATCTGGCGGCCGTACATTCCGGCGCCGCCGGTGACGACCGCGGTCTTTCCCGCAAGGGAAAACGATTCAAGCACGTTCATGAAATGACACTCCTGAAAATGACTGTTTCAGTTGATGCGGGCAAATCCGGTCTTTGCGACCTCGCCTTCGAGTCTGGATTCCACATTCCCCTTTGCGATCTCCGACCAGACCTCGTCCGTGGCGGCCAGATAGTCCCTGACGTCGTCCATGGTGTGGGCGTACATGGCATAGCAGAGCATTCCGGCCAGGAATCCGCGCTTTGCCATTTCCTGCGTGTAATAGGTCCGGTTGACGTTGTGATTTTCCGCGAAGGTGAAGTGGAGCATGGGCCTGATTCCCGAAATCTGAATTCCGAGATGATATTTTTCGCCCAGCCGCTTCCAGCCGGATTCGACTGCTTCGCCGACGGCAACCAGATGGCTTGAGACGTCATGGCTGACGAATTTGTCGACGGTCGCCAGACCGGCCGCAAAGCCGACGCTTTCCGTCCAGTTCGTGCTGGAAATGAACGTTTTCTGCGCGGCTTCCATGATCGAGGCTTTGCCGATGATTGCGGCGATCGGGAAGCCGTTGCCCATCGCTTTTGCGAATGTCGCGACATCGGGCTGCCAGCCGAGTTTCAGGTGGGCTCCGCCATTGGTAATCCGGAATCCGGCGGAAACCTCGTCGATCACCAGCGGCACGTGGAGCCGATGGACCGTTTCATGAACGGCGTCCATGAATTCCGGATGCGGAACATAATTGCGCATCGGCTCCATGACGACGGCGGCAAAATCGTTTCCGGCCAGTTTGACGGCACGGCGGAAGTCTTCAATGTCATTGAAATGGAACGGGATTGCCGTTCCGGCGAGAGAGCGCGGCACTCCCAGCGGTGAAAGTCCGGGAATCAGATGTTCCCCCAGCGCGTTTTCGGTGCCGAGATTCGCGGCCAGATACCAGTCGGACCAGCCGTGATAGCCGCAGAACAGGACCTTGTCTCTGCCGGTTGCCGCACGGACGAGCCTGACGGCAACCGCCAGCGCCTCGCCGCCGGTACGCGCAAAGCGGACCATTTCCGCCCATGGATGGAGGGCAAGCAGTTTTTCCGCCAGCCGGAATTCCAAAGGCGAGTTCAGACTGGAGGCCGAGCCGTTTCCAATTGTTTCGATGACGGCCCGGTTGACGTCGTCGTCGGCATATCCCAGGACCGTGGCGCCGATTCCGCCGATGCTGAAATCCCGGTAGGTGTTGTCGTCCAGGTCGGTGATCCGGCAGCCTTTGGCTTTTTTGTAATAACCGGGCCAGATCCCGCGTCCGAACATGTCGGGGCGCTTGCTCAGCAGTTCGCACATTCCGGGAATGATTTTTGCGGCACGGTCCTGCAGGTCAAGACATCTTGCGATCTTGTTCATTTTTCCTCTATGTTGATGTTGTGAAAATCGGACATATTTGTACACTTCCTGACTCCGCAATGGAATTATTGCGCAAATCAATTCCATTAAATTGAGAGATGACTGACATGCATTGCCATTGTCTCTATGCAGCAAGGCCTTGAAATTTGAATTCCGAAACCGTCATACTTGCAATCTCATGACGCTCACTTTGGTCGAAGAAGTGTTTTTCAAGTATGACGGCATGCCGTGTTCCGGCAAATCGCGTTTTCAGACTGTTGCAGAAGTGGAAATTTCCCATGATTTAGCTCAATAATCAGTAAAATCGTCGTTCCAGTCGATAACTCTTTTGCGCGCTTTAATGTCATAATAAATGAACTTGTCACTGTCACCGGCATGACCATCGGCGTAAGCGGCGTTGCAGCGTTTGTTGTGGATATAGCCGATCCTTGATTCGTCAAAGAACAGGTTGCGCCGAAGATGTGCAGGGACACGAACCGGCAGGTATGCATTGACCGAGTTGCTATACATGTTAATGTCGAAAAGTGTACAGGTTGCCGCTGGTGCGTCCAGCATAGTTTCGCGTGCACCTATATAAACTCCAGGAGAGTCGGTGTAGGCGAAGACATTGCCGTTGGTCATGTAGGTAATCAAATTGCCATCTGGAATATCAGTTCTGGGGAACCGAAGGACGTTGGTTAATCTAAGCACCTTTGTGCAGGTCAGGCACCTGCCGTTCTGGCGATTTGAAAGGGCAGTGTTCTCATCATCAGTCCCGACCAGCAGGAAACGATCCCAAAATGTGACGAGTGGATACCATCCATTGTTTGTATCAAGGTATTGACGTGCAAAGAGGCCTAACTGTTTCATGTTATTTTTACAAGCAATAGATCTGGCTTTTTCTCGTGCTTGGTTCAATGCGGGGAGAAGCATCCCGGCCAGAATCGCGATGATCGCAATAACGACCAGGAGCTCTATAAGTGTAAAAATTCCACGGTTTTTGTGCGATTTTCTCATGATCTTTTCTCCTGTTTTTGCAATTTTTAATTGCGGTTTAGAGTTTCAATGGCATCGGCTATTTTTGCGCGGCTGATATCATACTGGTCAAGTGTCCAACCGTTTGGTATATTCAAACTGCCTGAAGCGTAACGTTTGTTGTTCTGTTCAAATTGTTCACTCCATTTGCTGTCAAAGTAGACAGACTCTCTCTTGAAACGTCTACAATCAAAACTTTCAGACAGACTGCTCAAGAGTTTTTCTGCCTCTGAGATGTTTTTCCCGGCAGCCTTGGCACGGCGAATAGCATTTTCCAGCGTCTGAATGTAGCGCAAATCAGTCACGCCTGCCTGCAGTCCGAGCAAATCAAGAATCGGTCCACCCTGACAATTCTGATATGGCGGAATAAGATATACCCAGTCGATCCCATCGAGGTCATCAAGGGGACTGCCTGAACCTTGATGCCAAGCCCAGATCAGCTGTCCGGAACAGCCGTTTCCCAGCGGTGTCCGGAAGAACCATCCGGAAAGGAAGCGCATCGCCGCCGGTTGTGAACAAGTCAAGGCATTATTGCTGTTGTATGCGATCAACTCCACTCCGTGTTCCCGCGCTGTGGCCATCATGTTTTCCCAATCATCGACATACCAGATTCTGCGGGTGTTGAACCGATCGATAAAAATATCGATACAGGGTGAAATTTCATCGACTTCTCTTTGATACGGACGGCTTGTCTTGTACCAGATATGGTTGTCGGCCGTAGTCAATCCGAGTTTTTTCTGCCATTTGACCTCTTTAACAAATGTCGGCAATTCTGAGGGTGAACTCAAGACCTCATCCACACTGTTAAATGTCAATTTTGGCCAGGCTTCACGCTGCGCACGACTGATAATTTGTTTTATCAGCCGTGCATATCCAGCTTCCCGATCGGCAGCGGGCAATCGCAGCGTATGCTTCCAAATGCCAGAACTTCCAAGAAAGAGTCTGCCATTCATACCATGCCGCTTCATTTCCGCTGCGACAATCGGTAAAGACGACTCCTCCCAGTTGATGCTGATTGTATCAACAGTGCTGCCGGAAAATTTCAGCGCATCTTCACTGTTGACAACCATTGCATTGACCCCATATGCGGCTTGTCTGGCAACAGTTGCTGCCGCAACGCTTTTGGTCAGCGTATTCCAAAAGCCGATATCGCAGCCTCCAAGTTCATCAAGTTTAAAGTTATAGACCTTTACACTGATTGCGATCTTCACGCTTTGGTTACGGCCGGTAACGGTGATAACCCCATCATAGCGCCCGGCCTGCGCCGTGTCCGCCAGTTTCAATGTCATTATAAATTCACGGGTTTCCCGCGGAAGGAGTCTGATTGTATTCCCTGGCTCGAGATAATAGGGCAAGATCATAAATTCCGAATCGCCCATATATGCAGTGGTTCGTTTACGGGCAAAACGGACCACGGACGGAACAATAGTTGCAGGCAAAAGTACCCCGTCTGCATTATGCAGAGGATTTTCTATTTTTATTTCGGCATTCAACGCCTCTTCTAACGAGCGAACGCCCAATGCCACCAGCAATGTTTCGCCGGGAGTGCCAGTTGCGGACAGGCGCACATGGTCCTCATCTTTTTCAGGCATGCTGTTTTTGAAGAGCAAATTCATCCAGTTACGGGGGAAAACCATGAACTTGCGCTTCAGTGTCTCCGCCGAAAGTGCAGGCATGGGAACCTTTTCGAGATAGTGGCGTTCGATAAAATTTCCGGCCGCGATTTTAGCATTGGCTTCAGCACTCAGTGCAGCCTGAATTCCTGCAATGTCGGGCCGGGAGATCTTGGTTACCTTATAGCCCGGGAAGGCGGGATAATCAATGGCCCGGCGCTTGTCCGATGGAATAAATTTGAGATAGCCTAAATAGAACGGTTGCCATAGAGAAGACAGTACGATCTTGCGCCCTTTCATCTCGACATTCCGTATAACGACTTGCTCCATCGACCAGTGGGGTGAATCCACTTTCTCCGCAGGGATATCAATCCGACTCCATTGATCGCCGAGCCCGATGGCAATGGCAGTTGGGGTATCTACCGACCGAGTCCCTATATAAAGATCATAAGTCCCGTTCAATTTCGGATCAAATTCAAGAGGATGAGCGTCCGTGGATATTTTAGGATGCAGCACTCCTGCATCAGGAGCGATGAAATGTGCTTCTGAACGGAAAAACCAGTCGAGGCCGTTGTTAATGTCGCCCACCACTGGAGGAGGCGTAAATTTGGTAAAATCAGTGATTTTAACCGTCCCGGGCGGATCCGCCAAATTCAATGCCGGAAACTTTTGGCCACCCGGCGTAGCAATAACAGCAGTTTTCGGCACAATCAGTTCGTTCAGCCGTGCTGCAGTCCATGGTTCAATGGAGAACTTATAAATATTACCGGAAAATTGACAGTTGCCCAATGTGCCGATATAAAGCATGCCCCCGCTGTCACCAAGAATGCCGGAAACAGAAAATTCCGCTGCAGGCGTACCATTCAAGCCCACGTGAGTCTTGCCTCCACCAATGGCAATTACCAGTTCGTAATCACGGTTGGAATTAATTTTCAGCGGCAACGTCAGACGAGATGGAGTCATGCCCTTAAGTCCTATGAGTAATGCACTGCCATCACTTTTAAGCATTGCCGTATAGCCGCTGTTTTGATCGGAGCCCTTGGAAAACAACCCCATCCACTGATTGGCAGCAACGGGATCCAAAGTTGCCGAGAATCGGATTCTGGCGATAAATCCATTCGGATAAAGCAACGAATCGTGATGTGGAACTGTAACCGTGCCACCTATAAAATTTAAGAACGCGCCTCTGTCATCCTCGCGTGCCCAAGCTGTCTTACCGTCAGCATTAAGTCGGGCGGTCAAACCGCCCAAAGTATCTCTGACCATGGTGTTGCCGGATCCCTCCTTGAATTCCCAGCAATGCATGGTCCCTGCATTCAAATTCCAGCCCAATACCGCACCAATGGCTGTCAACAGCAATTTTCCCCACATAAAAGTCATCCTTTGTTTGAAGGTGTTGTAAATCTTTGAATTCTGGCTGATCATTGACTTCTCACCATCATAAAGTTAAAATGCTTGCCTCGATTGCCGATGCACCATGATATTCAGGCTTGTTCAGATAGTAAATTACCATATATCTACCATCATCTAATGGCACGATATTCGGATAGCCGACATCCCACGTCCCGCCATCAGCACGGATTATGAACTCTTCCGACTCCGTCATATCGTCAAGTTCCGGCGCACAAATCCGCCCCCGCACGCCAAAGCCATCGGGTTGACGATAACCGTAAACCAGCAGAACCCGTCGATCAGCCATGCGGCAACAGGCACACGGTTCAGCATGAAACCCGGTATCAGCAGGTTTGCTCCAGTTCGCGCCCCTATCATCGGAATACACGTAAACCAGATGTGCCCGGGAAAATTCCGTTCCATCAGTCATGCGATGACAGCGGCTTAACACCATCCAGCGTCCGCCGGGCGTAATGTAAATGCATGGTTCTTCGAAAACCCCTTTACCAAAATCATTGATTGCCGTAGTCAGATATTGGAAGCTCGCACCATCATCAGAACTCGAATACAGTGCAATTGAACTGTGGTATGCAGGACTGCCGCGCAATGATTGCCCTCCAAGAAGCAGACGCCCGTCATCAAGCCGTACCAAATTGGAACGGTTATGCAGGCGGCGGGGTTGTCCCGGCAGTACCTCAATGTTTCCTGGCAGCGGCTCTGGAATCACTGGTTCGTCCCAATGCAAACCAGCGTCCGCAGAACGCATTACAAAACTGCCATATGGAACAAGCCAATATAAATCATGGTATATGTATTCGTTATTGGACGCCACAAATTCTTTGACCTGATCCGGCAGACACCGCCAAATGAAGCTGTTGGCAAACAAATATTGTCCATCATAAAAAAGCCCGCCATCCTGTGCTGCCCCCATCGCCGGCGAAGCCAGCAGCCGCGGTTTGCCCCATGTACAGCCGCTGTCATGGCTTTCAATCAGCATCAGCTGACTCAGCACATCGCCATGGCCGCAAAAACCATCCGGTACACCAGGCAGAATCTGATAATTTGGTGCACGGCGAAAAACCGTTGCGAGATGGCCGCCTCCAAGATTTGCGATTGCCGGAAAGGCACTGTAAAATTCGCGTTCCTGATAAATTATAAAACTTCTTTCGATTTGCATCATGCACCGCCTCTTTCAAAATGATTAATCGTTACCGACAACGCCTCCTGCTGCCTAGCCCGCGAATCTTCACTGCCGTAATTGGTCTTGAACTGCATCATCCGCGGCTGAAGTCTTTCCGCATTCGGACAGTCATGCCGCAGGTTCAGAGTCCGGAAATACGGTTCATTGTAATTCAGCCGCCACGCCCCGTTGAACCCTTCGCCGCCGTTCTCCCGGAATCTGCGGTAGAACTCATGCCAGTCCGGCCCCTCCGGCGCCAGCTGGACCGCATACGTCCAATACGAATTGACAAAACCCGCCGGAGTGCGCTGCGGCTTCAGCCACGAAACGCCCCGCACGACCTCGGCAAACGCCTCCGCGCATTTGATCCGCTCCGCCAGAAACAGATCAAGCTTCTCCAGCTGGGCACACGCCACGGCGGCGCAGAGTTCGGACATCCGGTAATTGTACCCGAACGCGACATGCCGTTCGAATTCCGGCGAAACGATCAGCGCCTTGTCGATCTTCGACTTCCCGGGAGCCGCGCCGACCGAACCGTAGCCGAGACTCGAGAAGCGCCGCGCCTTTTCCGCCAGCGCTTCGTCCGAAGTCACCAGAATTCCGCCTTCTCCCGTCGTCATGTGCTTGGAATTCTGGAAGGAGAAACTGCCGAAATGGCCGATCGATCCGACCGTCCGGCCCCGGCATTTTCCAAGAAAGCATTCGGCGTCGTCCTCGACCACGGTAAGCGAGTGTTTTTCCGCGATCTTCATGACGGCGTCGAGGTCGGGAGAAAGTCCGTAGAGGGAAACCGGAATGACCGCCTTCGTCCGGTCCGTGATGTTCGCTTCCATGGATTCCGGCAGGATTTCGAACGTCTCCGGGTCGACGTCCGCATAGACAGGCTTTGCGCCCGTATAAAGCACCGCATAGCTCGTGCTCGCCATGGTGAGCGGCGGCACGATCACCTCGTCGCCGGGGCCGACGCCCGCCGCCGCAAGTGCGCCGTGGAGCGTGGCAGTCCCGTTCACGAACGTGATGGCAAACCGGGTGCCGATCTTTTCTGCGAATTCCCGCTCAAGTTTTGCCGTAAAGCTGACCGGAGAACTTCCGGGAAAACCGCTTTCCAGAAGAAGTTTCAGATTGTCCAGTTCCCTGTGATCGACCCGCCAGGATTTCATGATGTTCCGTTTCCCTGCTGTTCTTTTGCAAAAGTTAAGATTCCATGGAGTTTTACCCGCTCCTTTCCTATATTATACCACAGACAGCGGAAAAAACAAGAGATATTCCATGGAAGTTTGCAAGATTTATGGAATTTTTTTGTTTGCAGCATGTCATTCCTGCACAATACTCTTGATTTTTTCGGAAACATGCTTTATATTCCATGGAAAATAAGCTGAGGACCTTTCGCATGATGGAAAATGAAAAAAAACTCACCTCCATGGAGATCGCCTACAACCGCATTCTGCGGAAAATCATGGAGGAGCGTCTGAAGCCCGGAACCCCCCTCCGCGAAGACCATCTTGCCGCCGAATTCGGCCTCAGTTCCACCCCTGTTCGCGAAGCTTTCCGCCGTCTTGAACACGACGGCTGGATTCAGAGCGTCCCCTACCGCGGCAGTTTCCTGCGCGAATTCACTCCGGAAGAAGTCGAAGACCTTTATCTGTTCCGCGAAGCCATCGAAACGATCGCCGTCAGCCAGGCTATGCAGAAGGCCCTTCCCGAAGACTGGAAAAAGATCGAGGACTCCCTCGATGCCGAAAAAAAATATGTTGCCGACGTGAAGGCCGGCAGGGCGGAATGTTCCCCCACGTTCGATGCCGACCTCGATTTTCACAGTGCCCTGGTCGCTGCGGCGCATTCCACGCTGCTTTCCTTCCGGAATGCCACGCTCCGCGCCCAGCTGAACAGCATGGCCATGAGCAAGGATCTCACCACAACTCCGGAAGGTCTCGAAAGCGTCTACGAGGAACACCGGATGATCTGCCAGGCCATGCGCCGCGGCTGGAAGGATGCGGCCGAAAGTCTGATCCGGCGGCATATCGCCCAGGCCCGCGAACGTCACATGAAGGCATTCCGCCCGGATTCCGCCTCCCGCTGATCATGCCCCTTCCGTCCCTGCACTGTCTTTGACTTTTTCCGGGAAAGGCTCTTGACACGAAACTAGACAATGGGTATAATGGTGATATAGTTTAACGGAAGGAACAGCCCGTCGTCATGCCGATGCGCTCAAAACAGTCTTATCTGTACCAGACAATCTCGAAAGAGATCACGGAACAGCATTTCCCGGGATCGCGTCTCCCTTCGGAAAGTGTCTGGTGCCGGGAGCTCGGCGTGGCGCGGGAAACGCTCCGGCATACGCTGAAGCGGCTGACGGACGAAAAGAAGATCCGGCGCGACAACACGGGAACCTATGTCTATTCCCCTTCCGCCGCGCGGCGGGATTCGTACGATGAACCGATTTCAGTCCTGATGCCTTCCCCGGACTATCTGCGCGCATGCGACAATTCCAGCCTGTTTGCAAACCAGTACATTCTCCGCGGAGCCATGCTTGCGGCAGTGCGGATGGGGAGGCGCATCGTGACGATTCCGGTCAGCGACAGCAACGATCCGGACCGGATCAGCGAATCCCAGCTTTCGCACCTGACGAAGGAGAGCATGGTAATCGTGAACGGCCAGCCATGGTACCGAAATGTGTTCCCGATCCTGTTCCGGCGCGGATGCCGCCTTGCGGTGATGGGCTGCGCGGAGGAGTTTCTACAGGAGATTCCCACAAGTACAGACGGCATCTTCATGATTTCCGCGAGTCCGGAGTCGTTCTTTCAGGATGCGGCGGCCAAACTTACGGAACGTGGCGCAAGACGCGTTCTTTATTTCGGAAACAGTTCGGTATTGCTGACGGTTTTCGGGAAAGCCCATTTTCAGAACTTTTTTGGGAACGACAGTTCCTTTTTCCCGTTTTCCGAAAAGAAACTGAAACTCAGGGAGCGGCTCGACCTGCTGAAAAAGATCTGGAGCGAAGGCCGTTTTGACGGGCTGATCCTTGAAATCAATCCCTATCCGGGATATGAATATTCCACTGATTTTTACAGGGAAACCGGCATCCCGGAACAGACCCCGATGATTCTGCTTTCCGCGGGGCGGTTTCTGCAGCAGAAGAAAATCCTTGCTCATGCGCTGTGCGGGTATTTCCCCGTCCTGGAATACGGGGAAAAATGCGCGGAATGGCTGATTTCCGGAATGTATGGACACCATGTCGTCCGAACCAGATATGTCATAACCACCGCATCCGGCTTTGCCTTGCGGTATAACTGAAACGAAAGGAAAAAGAATATGTCGGAGAACAAGGACAGGACGGGATTTTTCCGGAAGGCACGGGCTCAGTTTTTCACACTGATAGAACTTCTGGTCGTGATTGCGATCATCGCGATTCTCGCCGGGATGCTTCTGCCTGCGCTGAACAAGGCAAGAGAAAAGGCAAAAGCCATCAAATGCATGGGGAATCTCCGTTCCATCAGCCAGGCAGCGCTGCAATATCAGAACGACTATTCCGTCGTGAGACTTCCGGTCAAACGTCTGTTTGATGGAACTTATATGAACCGGGTCTGGACCGATACCCTGATCGGACTGAAATATCTTCCGAAATCGCAGTATGCAAAGGATGGCAGCCCCGTCTCCGGCATTTACTGCTGTCCTTCGGAAACGCGGATTTTTTCGGACTGGAATTCGGGGTTTCACGGAACGCATTATGGAATGAACTGGTGTTTCGATTTCGATTTCAACAATCCGACGGCAACCACATGGTGGCATCCGAACCAATTTCTTTCCAATGTCTCCAAAACCTTACAGTTCGCAGACAACACAGAAGGCTACCATGAGTGGTGCGTCGGGGTTTATACGGGCACAGAACGCAACCATCAGCTTCGACATTCCTACGGGATCAATGCCGTATTTCTCGACGGGCATGCGGAATACCGTCAGGACAGTCGGCTCCCAACGGCCTGGAACTCTTATTTCTGGCGTCAGCGCGGCTACAGTTCCTACTTGGACAAATAAAGGACCCAAATCATGCTCAAAAAGCTTCTTTCCGCATCCGTTCTGGGAGTCTCACTGCTGCTTTCCGCGGCGGAACTCGTTCATTCCGAAGGGACATGGGTTCTTGAAAACGGGATCCTTCGAGTCAGAGTCCGGCCGGATTCCGGCGGACGGATCGTTTCGTTCCTTGATCTGAGGAATGGACGCGATTACACATTCGACGCGATACAGCAGGATTCTCCAGGCGGAGCCGGACTGCTTGCCGATCGGCTTCTCCCGCTCCGGGGACCGCAGGAGCGCTCGTTCGAACGGGCGGAATATAAAGTTGTGGAAAGCGGAAAGGACGGCCGGGGCGTCTTTCTGACCCTCCGCCGGACCGGAACGCTGGAAATTGAGAAGACCCTCCGCCTTGACGACGGATCGGAAACATTCCGGATTTCCTATGTCCTGCGGAATCCCGGAGGAAAAGACTTTAACGGAGCCTTCTGGTCCAGCAACGCCGTTTTCCCCTCCGGAGCCCGGAAAATCCGAACGCTTCTTCCGGAAGGGAAATACGACAGCGACATGACTCCGCAGCTGCAGAAGGACGGCATTCCTTATGACCCGGAACATCCGACAGGCGGAAATTATTATTCCCGGGCCTGTGCCGGAACCGAAGCCGCGGCCGCAGATGAAACCGGCGGTCTGCGCCTGAGGGCGCCGTATGAATTTCTGGAAAGCTTTTATTCCTGGGCTCCGGGAAATGCGGCGCAGACCGTTAAAGTCCCGACGCTGGAATTCTTCACGGAACCGTTCCGCCTTCCGCCGTTTGCGGAAGGAAAACGCATGGCGGCCTTCCATCCGGAACTCAAAGACCCGCTGATGGACTGCGAACTTCGTTTCGAGATGTCATTTACTCCGTTTGCCGGGACATTCCGGCAGAACGCCGGACGGCTTCCCGCAAAGAACGAACGCTTCCGTCCGCAATTCCGGGATTCTGAAGTTTTCCGGGACTTTACGGGAGATGCGATTCTTTTCCAGCCGAAGCCGGCCAGGAAACTCCGGGTGCTTTCCCTCAATGCAGTCATGACCAGCGGAGAAATCTGGGAATTCGCCCGAAGGTTCGGCCATGAATTCAGGATGGTTGAAATGAGCACGCCCGCCGTTCCGGTCGATTCTTCAATGATCCAGCATTTTTCATGGGTCATTCCGGATCCGATTGAAACCCTCTCGAAACGGCTGGAGGAAAAGCCGGACATTCTGCTGCTTTCGGGACTGTACGAAAGCGCGCTTCCGGAACCACTCCGGAAGAAGATCCGCTCGCTCGCCGAAAACGGCATGGGAATCATCTACGTCGGGGAGTTCAACCGGATTCCCTCCCTGATGTCCGGCCCCATGAAGCCGGTGCCGGAGGAAACACTGCGCGGAACTGCAGCCGATTCCGCCGGATTTTCCCTTTCTGCCGTGTTTTCGGATCTGGGGAAAGGCCGGATCGTCTGGGTCAAAAGCAACATTGACTCGGCCCAAAGGGGATGGACCCAGAACCGTGCACTGCTGCCGAAGGAAACGGACGGCGCGGCGCCCTCCTGGCGGGAATACGCCTTCGCATATTTCGGGAAAATTCTGCCGTTCGCCGCACGCAGATCCCCCGCAGGACAGATTTTTTCCCTCCGTTTTGAAAAGGGAATGCTCCGGAGCGTCACGAATTCGGCGAATGGAACTGTTCAATACCTTCTGGACGGACCTTCCGGACGCAGGACCGTTCCGGAAAGAGTTCCTCCGGAACTCTTTAACCGCAACGGCCGTTATTTCTTCACGGCCATTCTGAACGGAACGGAGGGCGGCGAAGACTGTTTCACGATTCCCTTCGATGTCCGCCTGAAAAACGGCATTGATTCCCTGGAAACGGCGCGTCGTTCCTTCCGTGCCGGAACGGCGATTTCCGGGAAGGCCGGAATCCGCGGGACCGGCCGGCTGGAACTGCGCCTCTGCGATGCCCTGAACCGGGTGCTTGCCATGAAAATCATGGAAAATGCCTCCGGAATCCGGACATTCTCCCTTATTCCGCGGAACGTTCCCGTCTCTCCTCTGATGACTCTGGAAGCGAGGCTGGTTCAAGACGAAGTCATGGTCGACCGGAAGACCATGACAGCATACCTGGAACCGCCCTCACGGGCGGGGAAACTGAACTTCATCCTGTGGGGATGGCTCGACTACAACCATCCCGCCTCCGCTGCAGAAACCCTGGGATTCGACGTGCTGACCGGATTCGACGTTCACAATACGGAAGGAAAAGAAATGCGGGAACGGGCGGAAAGGGCAATGCAGGCGGGAATGCGCATGGCCCCTATGGGAATGCACCGGATCGCCCTCTGGAAAATCGATTCCGATGTCCGCAAACCCTGTCTCCGCGATCCCCTGTGGAAACAGAAAATGGCACACGACGTCGCATCCACTGTGGAACAGTGCCGGGAATTCTTTCCGTTCGTCTATTTCTGCGGGGATGAGAACTCGCTCGGATGCTATTCCACTCCGCACGATCTCTGCCATTCGCCGTTCTGCATGACGGCATTCCGGAAAGAGCTGGAATGGAAATATGGTTCGCTCAAGGCGCTCAATGCCGTCTGGGGAACCTCCTTTGCCCGATGGGAAGAGGTCTGCGCCCCGCATTCCGACGATCTGGAAGGCTTCCACCGGCATGCATGGTTCGAACACCGTCTCTTCATGATGTCCGCCATGACCGGAGCCATCCACTCCATGAAACAGGAACTTTTCGCCCGCGACCCAGGAGCCAGGCTCGGATTCTCCGGCGCCTCCATGACGGACATCCACACCGGATTCGATTTTACCCGGATTCTGAAGGACATCGAAGTCCCGATCACTTATTTCAAAGGAAGCGATGCCGGGGCCGATCTGCTGCGGTGTTTCTCCGGCAAAGGCGTTTCCGGGGGCGCATGGACCGGCTACGGCGCAGCGCTTCCGGCGATCCGGTACGACTTCTGGTCGCAGATCGCCCGCGGCATGTTCTCCCCCTCGTACTGGTGCTCGAACTACTTTCACCGCCGAAAGGCAGGCATATGCGTTCCCTGATCCGGGAAATCCGTTCCGCCGGAGCGGAAGAGCTCCTGGCGGGCGGCACAACACCGCCACCGCGCGCCGCAGTTTTCTACAGCATTCCTTCCCTGGTTCTTTCCTTCCTCACGGGAAAAGACGGCATGTTCACGCCGTCAGCATACACAGCTGATTTCTTCGCATGGCTCCTTGCAATGCGGGAAAGCGGCTTCGGCGCCCCGGAAATCGTCACGGAAGAAACCATGGATGATCTGAACCGCTATGAGATTCTGGTGCTTCCCGCCGCACAGTGCATCTCCGGACGCGCCTGGGAAAAGATCGAACAGTTCGCCGGAAACGGCGGAATCCTTCTTGCCGACGCACGGCCGGGAGCATTCAACGAATTCGCCGTGCCGCGTTCCCCGGACCGGATCGGAAAACTTTTCGGAGTCCGGTCCGTCATGAAAAACGGACGAGGAAATTCTCTGAGCGTCAGAATGGACGGCCGGAATCTTCCGTTTGCTCCCTCAAATGACTTTTCCGAGACCACTTCCGCAAAGGCACTCGGGGAAATCGGACGGATGGACAGCGGCATTCATTTCGGAGGAATCCGCAGTCCGGCGAAGTGGAAGCCCTCAGCCCCATTCGCCGCGGTGCATTCCTTTGGAAAAGGGAAAACCATTCTTCTCGGGGCGCTTGCAACACCCTATGACGATGAACGGAATCATTCCGGCGGACTCGTCTTTCTGACGGCCCTGCGGAAAATTCTTGCTTCCGCCGGAACGGAGAACACCCACGCGCCGGCTCCGGGATGCCATGTCGGCGAATTCGTCCGCGATGGAATCAGGAGTTTCTGCCTTGTGCAGAGCCCCTGCGAAAAGCCGGAGGAATCCCGTCTCAATTTCGGACAGTCTCTCTTCCTCTATGATACACTGAACCACCGTCCTCTCGGCCGGACCGACCACGCTTCCGTCAGACTGGAACCATATGAAGTCCGGATGATTGCAGCCCTGCCGGAACGCTCCCCTGACGTGCATTTTCATCTGAAGCGGGACGGCGGAATTTTCCGTATTTCGGTGCGCCCCGACTCCAACGGCCCCGTCCTGCTCCGCTTCTCCATCGCCCGGAACGGAGTCGGGATGGACCGTCTTTCGCAGAACGGGCTGTTCCGCGGGCCGGGGGATTTCACTCTGGATGCCGGACTGGAACCGAAACCGGGGACATGGACCGTTCAGGTCCTGAATATTTTTACAGGAACGAACTGGAAAGCGGAGGAAACAATTCCATGAGAACGGCAATGTTTCTTGCGGCAGCAGCCGTCTGTCTGCAGCTGACCGCATCGGAAGTCCAGACCGGATCGCTCAGTCTGAAGGGGGGCGACGAAGCCTCCCGAAAAGCTTATTTCGCTCAGAAGATACGGGTCTGGGGCTCCAACGGTTTTCTCAAGGATCCGTCGGAACGGTACGATCTCTATTCTCTGCGGAACGCCGGAACGGAATATGTCCTGGCCTTATCCGGGAAAACAGATGCAGCCGGGCGTTTCTGCGCCCGCATCGGAATGATCCGGCCTTCGGAAGCCAACTGGGCCGCCTCCGACTTCTTTTCATTCGAGCTGGATGAAATCCCCGTTTTCCCCTGCTTCCTTGACCGGGTGCAGGACAGGGAAAACGGGTTCCGCTTCCTCTTCTCGGACGGAACAGCCCGTCATACCTCGCTTGATGTCTTCCTCGATCCGTCGGACCGGAAACTTTATCTGGAATTTGCGCCGGGAACGAATGTCCGTACATATTCCGTAAAATTTATTGCCTACCCGGGCTCCTACGGCGGTGGCTGGAAGAAAGGACTCGCCCTGCGCCGGAGACAGGCCGAAACTCCGGTCCGGAAACTCGATCCGGATCCATCCATGATCCGTCTGCGTCCGGATGAGCCGTGGGTTCTTCTGCGGGACCTGTATTTTGACCCGGCGCTGAACCGGGAAGGCGGACCGTGTGCCATTCTGACCAATCCGGCGGCATGCAGCCGGGCAGAAGTCTGCATCAGGAACTATGAGTGCTTTCTCCGCTATTCCTTCTCCGGAAACAAAAAAAGTTTCTTCATCCTCTGGGACTTTACTGGCTGGAGCAATGCGGATGCCCTCAAACAGATGAAATCGCTGGAACTTTCCTTCTGACCCCCTTCCGGTTTGTCTCCGCCGGAAGGGAATGGCCGCAGAAGAATCCCCGCATGGACGAATTCCGGCTGATCCGTCTTCATACACAAGGTCCGCCGCATCCGCCTGAAACGTCCCATCATTCGGAATCAGCCACAACATCATCCGGGAGCCGCGCTGCGCTTCCGGATACCCGGAATCCTGCACCCCGCACCAAGACCGGAACAGCACGGACGCCGCCTGATTCCGGACGATCCCTGCCGCAGCTATTTCCCGTTCATCGCAGCGGCCGGATTGCCCTGAACGCATGAGCAATCCGAAACTCCGATCCGGAAAAAGCTGAATCAGCGGGATTCCGGAATGCGGAATTCGAGTTCGTCGACCGTTTTGCCCGTCCCGGAAATCACGCGCAGGTTCAGCGCTCCCGGCGAAGCCGTTCCGACCGTCATGGTATCCGTATCGTTTGCGACCACAGGGAACGGCAGAAGCGGCGCATTCGGCGCAAACCGGTTTTCCCGTTTGTAGAAGCATTTCCCCGTCATGGGATCGATCCGGAAATATTTGTGGACGTGTCCGCAGAGCATCAGGTCGACCGTGCCCGGTTCCGTCAGGATTCCGTCAATCACGGAAAGCGCCGCGTTCGAGTGGTAAAGCGCATTGTCGTACGGCGGCATGTGCATCAGCGCAATGCGGAATTTCGCGGAAACGAACGGTTCGGAAATGACAATCTGGCGAAGCCATTCGCGCTCTTCGGCGCGGAGTTCGTCGAAACGCCAGATTCCGGTGGAATCCGCATGGTCAGTCCCGGCGTCCAGGACCAGAAAACAGACTTCCCCCTGGCGGAACGCATAATACGTCTTTCCGGAAGGATGCGGCATGACGGCGGCATAACCGGAAGCGAACATCCCTTCGTATTCGTGGTTTCCGCGCACGAAGACCAGCGGTTTTTTCCCGGCGAAAAGCGCGGATTCGGCATCCAGAAAACCGTCGTAGAACGCGGAATCTCCGCTCATGCAGGAGAGCATGTCCCCCAGGTTGACGGCGAAGCGGGCCTTGCCGGCCTCCTCCGTCTTCAGAAAATGTTCGAGCAGTCCGCGGTTGGAATGGACGTCCGAAAACAGCAGGAAGGAAAACTTTTTCTCGGCGGAGTCGAACGTCCGGAAGGTGCCGGATTCCGCGGAAGGGACGATTTCATTCGTCACGGGAGCAACGGTCACGGGACGGTATTCGTATCCGGTTCCCGGTTCAAGGCCGGAAAGGTGCGCTGCATGGAAATTCCGGTCGAGCACAAGCAGTCCGTTCTGATGTCCGCAGGGAACGCGGACCCATTCGGGATCGCCCTGTTTCCGGAAATCGACGAAGGCGCCGCACCGGCCGGCAGTGGCAAAGGAAACCGTCATGGAACGTTCGTCCGGATTGGAAAGCCAGGGACCGTGGACAAGTTTCACGGCGGGAACGGCGCGGCGGCGGAGTTCCGTTTCATAGAGCTCTCGCGAAAGCGGTTTCCCCGCGAATTCTCCGGTGCGGGCGAAGAAGGCCGAATTGTAATCCGTGAACAGCAGTTCGCCGAAACTTTCGGTTTCGTGAAAGCGCAGGCGGACCTTCGACCAGACGGGATACTCTCCACTCGACTTCGAACTCCGGCAGACGTTGAAGAACATTCCGGAATTGGCAAAGCGGAAGCGGGAAAGCGGGAACTCCAGCTCCGCGGTCCAGGAATCGGCATTGACGGTTGTCTTTGCGGACCAGAGATCATATTTTCCGGTGCTGTCAAAGCGGGCTCCCGCGGCAGTGACGGCGAACTGGAACAGCCAGCCTTCCGGTTCCACGGCGCCAAAGAAGATTTCCAGCATGTCGCTGCCGTTCCAGACGCCTGCGCCGTCGGGACAGGGCACTGCGGAAACGCCTTTCGGCTCCGACGAAATCACGCGCAGATGCAGTTTCTGCGAATCATGCCAGAGATACATTTCCGTGCGGTATTTCGGTGTGCCGGATTTCCCGAAAAGGGAAAAGTCATCGGCTTTCGCACACAGGGAACCATCCGCGGAAAAAGGGACGGCAATCGCTTTGTATGGAACCGGAGAACAGGAAACCACCATGGAACCTCCCTTTTGCGTTAAAAGCGCACATATCAGCAGCAGAACCAGTTGTGTTAATTTCATGGA
>CAZHPP010000008.1:0-21410 GCA_964534535.1 uncultured Victivallales bacterium
CCTCCGCCCAGGGTCCGGCCCTTCCGCTGCCCACGGATTTTGCGGCAACGCTCCTTCAGTTCGGAAGCGGCACGCTTCACAGCGGGGGCTTCCGAGTCCGTTCTGACTTCAAGTCCGTACGCGGTTCCCGCAATCAGCAGGACTGCGGCGGCCAGAGGCATTGTTTTCCGATTCATTCACACATCTCCGAGGTAAGAAAATTGGTGCTGTTCACGCTGCCGTCGACATTGAGCTTGTTCAGGAAGTTGAAATGAGGATAGCCGATCCGGACGGCCACGTTCCAGTTTTTGGCGCATCCGCCGAACCCGACCTGCCATTGACTGTCCATCCGGTTGGCATCGACGACCTGGGCCGTTCTGGAAGGACTTTTCACCTGGAGACGCTTCCGGTAGACCTTTCCGCATCCGGCACCGTGCGTGGGAGTCCCGGTCCAGCTGCTGACCGTCCAGTCGTAGGCATAGCTGTAGGCGCCCTGGGAGATTCCGCCGCTGATCTTTTTGCGGGAATCCGTGGGACAGTGGTTGATGCAGGTGAGGTTAAGCGACCAGCTCCGTTCGGAGACGTTCGGCGCAATATAAAGCCGCAGGAACGTGTAATAGTTGTTCCAGTCCCTTCCGTCAACGGTCGTCACATGGCTCCGGAGAGCGGGCGGACAGCTGTTTCCCGTATGAGTCGGAAGGAAATCGTCGTTGTCGTCGGAATAATTGAGGAACGCGAGTCCCCACTGCTTGAGGTTGTTCATGCAGGTGACCGCGCGGGCCTTTTCACGGGCCTTGTTCAGGGCGGGGAGCAGCATTCCGGCGAGAATCGCAATGATCGCGATCACGACCAGGAGCTCTATCAGTGTAAAATTTTTTCTCTTCCCGACATCTGATTTCATGTCTGTTTTTCCTGTTCTCTGACTGTTCATAAAACACCTCCTCAGGTTGTTTTCCCATACTGTACCGCGCAAAGGTTCAGATTGTGCAAGGGATTCATGCATTTTTCGTTTCTCCGTCCAGTTTCGCAAAGATTCCGCAGAGCCGGACGATGGAAGTGCCGGAATCGAGCGCGTTCACTTCATTCTGAAGAAGGCACAGCCGCGGCGCGCGCCGGAGTCCTGCGGCGACCTGCGGCCAGGGAACGTTTCCGCGTCCGGGCGGCCAGTGCCAGTCGCTCCGTCCGTCGTTGTCGTGGAGGTGGCAGGTCACAAGATCGGGCAGAAGGCCTTCAAGCACGGCAAGCGCGCCTCCGTTCAGGTTGGCGTGTCCGGAATCATAGCAGAATCCGACTTCCGGACCGGGCATTCCGCGGCGGAGGAACCGGAGCTCCTCCAGACTTCCGCCGGGATGCTCGGCGTTCTCGGCGGCGATCACGATTCCGAGCGGGGCCGCGGCGGAAACAAGGAATTCGAGCGAACGCAGCGCATGGTTCCGGGCCTCTTCGCGGGAAACTCCCGCCGGGAATTCCCCGACGTGGAACGTACAGTTTTCAATCCCGAATCCGGCGCACTGCTTCAGAATTTCCGCATGCTTCTTCAGGTTTTCCGGGGGTGCGGAATTCAGGTCCCATGCCGGGCCGAAGGGCGCATGCGCTCCGGCGAAGCGGAGTCCGGAACCCTTCATCAGGGCGGAAAGAGTCCGGGCAAATTCCGGTTCCGCGGAAAGGCGCAGCGCCCAGTGATGGGTCAGCACCACAAACCGCGCGCCGCTGTCGTAAAACTCCGCGGCGAAATGGGGCCACATGCCCTCCGGGAATTTCTGCCAGCTGAAAAAGTGGGAAACCATCATTTCACCTCGAAGGAAAAGACATGGGCTTTTTCCGCGCCGAAGGTGGAATCCACGGTCAGCCGGACGCGGTCCGTGCGGAACGGCGGCCATGCGGCGCGGCGCAGCCGCTGATAATTGTCCGCGTCGGAGAACAGGGTCTTCCATGTGCCGTCCCCGCAGTGCGCCTCGATTCGGAACCCTTTCGCGAGCATGGGCGGCATGGGGATGTATTCGGAAACGCCTTCGAGCTTGTGCTGGCGCTTTCCCTTGAATCTGAGGTCGGTGTCGAAAACGATGCGGCAGGAGGAAACGGTCTGCGGGGAATCCCACGAATATTCGGCGGAGCCGCCCGGGGCGATCCATGCGCCGTGGTCGCAGTCCTGCCATTTGCGGTCCCATGCGTCGCGCAGGACTTCGCAGGAGGCCTTTGCGGTCCGGGTAAGTTCGGGGACCGTCCGGAAGAATCCGGGGATGAACTGGTCGTCCTCCAGCAGAAGATCCTGAAGTTCGGAAATGTGATGTTGCTGAATCCCGCGGGGAGATTCGCCGCAGCGCAGCGCCATGGCCGCGGCGGTTCCGGCGGCCTGTCCGAGCACGGAGCAGGTCCCCATCACGCGCGTGCTGCTGATCCCCATGTGCGTGGCGGAAATGTTGCGTCCGGCGAACAGGAGATTTTCAATGTTCCGGGAATAAAGCACGCGGAACGGAATCTGGTAGGGGGACGGCGTATCTGCAAAGATCCGGGAGGGGATCGGGCTGTAGAAATTGGCAGGGGCGTGGTCGGCCAGCCGCCGTATCCGACGGCATCGGGGAATTGAGTGCGGTTCATGATGTCGTTCTGCGTCAGGGTATAGTCTCCGGCGTAGCGGGCGCTCTCGCGTTTTCCCGGCAGGGAGCATATCCAGTCGAGTTCGTAATTCCGGCAGCGGCCGTCGGGGTTGTTCTTGAGATATTCCCATACGCCGTAGGCAATCTTCTTGAGTTCGCGCTGGATGACTCCGGCATCGGCGACGGTGTCGAGGAGCCCGCCGTACTCGATCCACCAGAAATTGTTTTCCGCCGGCATCAGGTTGCGTCCGGAAGGAATGGTTTCGTCGGTGAAATGATACGCCCAGTCGGGCGGAATGAACGGCCTGTGCTCCGTGCATTTCCGGAGCTGGAAGAGGAGGGAACTGCCCATGGTCCTGCGGTCGGCTTTTTCCTGGGCGCGGCTTTCTCCGAACGCTTTCCGGTCCTCGCGTCCGGTGCGGAACTCGGCTCCGGAAAGACGCAGGATGCTGTCCCCGGAACAGTCGGCGAAGAGGGTTCCGGAAACGGTGTACCGGCAGTATTCATTGCTGTTCCAGGCCGTCACGGAGCCGATGCGGCGGGAATCCGTCATCGCGACCTCCTGAACGGACGTGTTCAGCAGGAGCGTGATGTTCGGTTCGTGAAGCACGGCGGAAAGGAGAATGTCATCCCAGAGCGTATAGCGGAGCAGCGGATTGAAATGATAGTTGTTCAGCTGGAGTTCTTCCAGAATTCCGGTTTCCTTGCAGTTGTCCCCGGCCGCTCCGGTGATTCCCATGCGGATTTCGCTGGAGGCGTTGCCGCCGAGCATGGGCCGGTCCTGAATCAGGACGACTTTCGCGCCGTGCCGCGCGGCCGCCAGGGCCGCGCTGACTCCGGAGAGGCCGCCCCCGACGACGACCAGTCCGGCGGAAAGTTCCCGCCGCGCAATGACATTGTTGTTCGGATCGTTCATAAATCAAAACTTCTTTCCTGAATTTCCCGCCCGGAAGCAGACCGGCGGCTTTTCCGTTTTCCTTATTCATTATATTCGAGACTTCCGAAAAAAGCAATAGTCCGGGACACCGATTTCATCGATAAAAATCGATAATCAGGAGTTCCAATGATCCGTCTTCCCGGACATCCGCATGCAATCCGGCAGAGCCGATCCCTTGACGTTTTCACGTTCCCGTGCTATACTTCCGGCATGGAAAAAAAGATCAATTCCACCATGGTCGCGAAGGCGGCGGGCGTGGCGCAGAGCACCGTTTCCCTCGTGATGAACAACTCCGTGCGCGTGGCCGACGAAACGCGGCGCAAAGTCATCGAGACGGCACGGCGGCTGGGCTATCCTCCGGCCCTGCGCGGACGCCGTCTCACCATCGGCGTGGTCATTTCCCGCACGCGTCCGTTTTCCAGCTGGCAGCTCATGACCCTCTCCGCCATGAAGGAGGAGATTTACAGGCGGGCCTTCCGCATGGAAATCATCAGCAACGAGGATATCCCGCTGCTGAACGACCGCGTGGTTTCCGGAGCAATTTCCATCACGTCCGATCCGCTCCTGAACGAGAAGTGGGCCCGGATGAAAAATATTCCGCTGGTGCGGCTGAACGGATTCCCGGATCATGCCGGAGGAATCTACCGCGTGGCCACGGATGCCGTGAGCGACATCGGGAGGCTGTACGAAGTCCTCTACGCCGCCGGACACCGGGAAATCGGGCTATTCCTGAACAAGACCCCGGAGGAAGAGTCCCATGAAGGCCCCTGCAGCAGCGAGGCATTCCGGCTCCTGGCGGGGAAATACGGCATTTCCGAACCGGAGCGTCTGATCTCCTTCCGCGACCGGAGAAGCCCGGCCGCCCGGCTCAGGAACCTGCTGCGCCGCGGCGTCACCGGAATCATCGCAGTCCCCGGCGAAACCGCCATGATCGTTTCCCGGGAACTCTGCCGGATGGGACTGCGGATTCCCGAAGACGTCTCCCTGGTCACGATCGAATACACGGGCGTCTGCGAGAACTGGAATCCGCCGCTCACCGCGCTGGCGCGCGACTGCCGTGCGCTCTGCGTGAACGCCCTGAATCTTCTGGAAAACGTGCTGCGGCATCAGGGCGAAGTCCGGGACATCCTGATTCCGGGGCACCTGATCCGCCGGGAATCCGTCGCCGCGCCCCTCCGCGGCGGACGCGGAACCCGGAATTGAAAACGCGCGAATCGGGCGTATATTACAAAAACATATTTCCGTCAGGAGAAAGGACGATTCAAATGAAGCTCTTCGCCTCGGCGCTGTGCGCCATGTTTCTTTTCACATTCACGGCCCGGGCCGGATACCGGATCGGGGTCTCCATTCCGAGCGCCACGCACGGCTGGAGCGGCGGAGTCGTCTGGAACGCCAACCGGACCAAGACCGCCCTCGAAGCGAAGCATCCCGGACTTGAAGTCATCATCACCACGGGCGCGAACGCTTCCGAACAGGTCGACCGCATCGAAAATCTGCTTTCCAAGAAGGTCGACGCCCTCGTCGTGATGGCGCAGGAGCCCGGCCCCGTCACGGCAGTCTGCCGGACCGCGAAGGCGCAGGGAGTCTATCTGGTCGTGGTTTCCAATCCGCTCGCGGCGCCCTGTCAGGACGTGTTCGTGAACGGCAGCAACCGGAGCTTCGGCGAAGCGGCGGCCGATGCCATGGGAAAACTTCTCGGCGGAAAGGGCGACATCCTTGTCATGGAGGGCATTCCCTGCCCCATCAACACCGAGCGCGTTTCCGGATTCACGAAGCGCCTGAACGAAAAATATCCCGGAATCCGGATCTTGGAATCGGCCGCCGCCTACTGGAACCAGGAAAAGGGACTTTCCCTCATGGAAAACTTTCTCCAGAAATATAAGAAGATCGACGCCGTGTGGGCCGGCGACGACGACGTTCTCAAGGGCGCGATCGTGGCCTACCGCGAATCGGGCCGGAAGGACGTGAAGGCGTTCGTCGGCGGCGGCGGAAGCCGTCCCGTCGTCCGCATGATCCTGAAGGGCGACCCGCTCGTCAGGGCGACCGTCACCTACTCGCCCGCCATGATCTCCACCGGAATCGAGAAGGCGCTCGAAGGCCTCCAGAACGGGAAAAAGCCGAAGGACGGAATCCGCGAGCTCATCATTCCCTCCGAAATCGTGACGAAGGAGAACGCGTCGAAGTTCTACTTCCGGGACTCGGTGTACTGACATGCCTCAATTCTGGAAACTGCCGCCCGTCGAAAAAGTCCCGGAAGCCTATTCGGCCGTCGCCGACTCCCGGGTTGAATTCGTTTCGGACCATGCCGCGAACGTCAAATCCTCCGACGGTTCGAAAACCTATCACGTCTCCTGGGATTCCTCCGGCTGGAGTTCCGACGACAACGGCAGCCGCTGGCAGGGCTATTCCGGCTATCCGATCCTCGCCGTCATGATCCTGAAGGAGATTCTCCCCGCCGACTGCGAAGTCGTGAACCGCTACGCCGGAGTCGACTGGACCGCGCTCAACAAACAGTTCAAGCGCGATTACGCGGCATCGTCCGCGAGCGTCATGGAAAAGATCGCCGCCTCCGGATTCCCGAAGGAACGGATCGAAGCCTCGATCGCGAAAACCTACGAAGCGCTGAAGGCCCTGAAGCCCGCGCGCAAAGGTTCCGGCTTCTCCGCCGCTCCGGCAGAAAAACCGCCCGAAGCCCCGGTCACTCCGTTCGTTTTTGAACGCGGGACCCCGGATTGTTCCGCGGGAGAATGCGCGTTCGCGCTTTCCGACGGAAAACTCGCCGTGACGGCGGGCGGAAAGACCGGCAGCGTCCCCGAAGTCAGGAAGTTCTTCGAAAGCGCCGCACCGAAAACCGGACACGACCTCAAGCAGACCTGGCGCGGGCTCGAAGACTCCGGAACCGAACCGGCCGATTTCGTTTTCGACACCGCGCTTGCGGCATGGCTTCTCGACCCCTCCGCGGGCGATTATTCCCTGCCGAAGCTCGCGGAAAAATATCTGCGGAAGACTCTTTCCGGCAGCTCGCCGGAAGAGTCCTCGGCCGTCATTGCGGCGCTCCGGCCGGTCCTTGCCGCGGAACTCGAAAAAACGGGCATGACAAAGATTCTCTCCGAGATCGAACTGCCGCTCTCCCCCGTGCTCGCCGACATGGAGCGCGCCGGAATCCGCGTCGACCGCGAAAAGCTCGCGGACTTCGGGAAAATGCTTTCCGGAAAGATCGACTCCGTCACCGCCGAAATCTACCGCATCGCAGGCGGCGAATTCAACATCAACTCCACAAAACAGCTCGGCGAACTGCTGTTTGAAAAGCTCAAGCTGGAATCCGGCAGGAAAAACAAGAGCGGATATTCCACCGACATCGACGTGCTCGAAAAGCTCAGGGACAAGCATGAAATCGTCGGGAAGGTCATTGAATTCCGCCAGCTTTCCAAGCTCAAATCGACCTATGCGGACGGCCTTGCGCGCGCCATTGCGCCGGACGGCCGGATTCACAGCTGCTTCAACATGACGGCCACCGCGACGGGACGCCTGAGTTCCGCCGAACCGAACCTGCAGAATATCCCGATCCGGAGCGAGCTGGGCGCGTCGATCCGGGAGGTTTTTCCGGCCTCGGAACACTGTCAGCTCGTCTCGGCCGACTATTCCCAGATCGAACTGCGGATTCTCGCCCACGTTTCCGGCGATGAACGCATGCGGAAGGCGTTCGCGGACGGCATGGACATCCATACGGCCACGGCTTCCGAGGTCTTCGGAGTCCCGCCGGAAAGCGTCACGAAGGAACAGCGCCGCCGCGCGAAAGCGGTCAACTTCGGAATCGTCTACGGCATTTCGGCGTTTGCGCTTTCGCAGGACCTGGAAATCTCCCGCGCCGAGGCGGAACAGTACATCCAGAAATACTTCGACACCTATTCGGGCGTGAAGCTCTGGCTGGCGCAGACGGTCGCAAAGGCGCACCGCAACGGCTGGGTCGCCACCATGTCCGGACGCCGCAGACCGATCCCCGAACTCCGCTCGAACGTGTTCAACGTGCGTTCGTTCGGCGAACGCGCCGCGAAAAACACGCCGATCCAGGGCACGGCCGCGGACATCATCAAGCTCGCCATGATCCGCGTCTTCCGCCGGATCCGCAGGGAAAATCTCCGCGCCCGCCTGATTCTCCAGATCCACGACGAACTGATCGTTGACACTCCCGTTTCCGAACTCGACGCGGTGAAGTCCCTTCTCCGCGGAGAAATGGAAAACGCCGTAAAACTCAGCGTGCCGCTGCCGGTGGAAATCTCCTGCGGCGCCACATGGAAGGATGCGTGAACGCCATGACTCCCGATCCGAATCCCGCCGACCGCGCAGAAGAACTCAGAAAATTTCTGCGCGACTGCGAATACAAATACTATGTGCTGGACGCCCCCGACGTGCCCGACCACGTCTACGACGAGGCCATGCGCGAGCTCGAAACGCTCGAAAAACAGCATCCGGAACTTTCCGCGCCGGACTCCCCCACGAAGCGCGTGGGCGGACGCCCCCTTTCCGAGTTCGTCCAGGTGCATCATGACACTCCTCTGCTCAGCCTCGACGACTACTTTTCGCTGGAGGAGCTCCGCCGCTTCGACCATGCCGTGCGCGAGACCGTTCCGAACCCGCATTACGAAACCGAGCTCAAGATCGACGGCCTCACCGTCTGCATCATCTACGAGGACGGCGTGCTCGTGAACGCCTCCACGCGCGGCGACGGCTATGTCGGCGAGGACGTGACGGCGAACGTGCGCACGATCCGGGCGATTCCGCTCCGGCTTGCGGTCGACCTGCCGCGCCTCGAAATCCGCGGAGAAGTCTACATGCCCAAGGCCGCGTTCGCCAAGCTCAACGCCGACCGCGAGGAGGAAGGCGAAAAAATCTTTGCGAATCCCCGCAACGCCGCCGCGGGCTCGCTCCGCCAGCTCGACCCGAACGTCACGGCGAAGCGTTCGCTTTCGGCGTTCTTCTACGAAATTCAGGATTCCGGCGACCTCAAATTCTCGCGCCAGTCCGAAAAAGTCGCGTTCCTGAAGAAGGCCGGACTCCCCGTCAACCCCGAAAACGCCGTCTGCGAATCTGTGGAGGAGTCGTGGAAGACCATCCAGAAATTCGGCGAAATGCGCCACGGCCTCGCCTACGACATCGACGGAGTCGTCCTGAAGCTGGAGGAGGTTCCCGGCCAGCTCGAGCTTGGATTCACCTCGCGGTGTCCGCGCTGGGCGGCGGCCTACAAGTTCCCGCCGGAGGAAAAGGAGACGCGTCTGCTCTCGGTCGAGCTCAACGTGGGGCGCACCGGCACGATCGCGCCGACCGCCGTGCTCGATCCCGTGACCATCGCGGGAAGTCTGATTTCCCGCGCCACGCTCCACAATTTCGACTATATCGCGGAAAAGGACCTGCGCGTCGGCGATTCCGTGATCGTGCACAAGGCCGGCGACGTGATTCCCGAAATTCTCAAATCCCTTCCGGAAAAGCGCACCGGCTCCGAAACGCCCATTCTTCCGCCTCAGACCTGCCCCGCATGCGGAGGGAAAACCGTGCGTCCGCCCGACGAGGCCGCCTGGCGCTGCGAAAACATCGACTGTCCCTCGCGGATCCGCGAAAGCCTGCGCTTCTTCGCCTCCCGCGAAGCCATGGACATCGACGGCATGGGGCCCGCGGTGATCGACTTGCTGGTGAAAAGCCGCCTCGTTTCCGCCATCTCGGACATCTACAGGCTGAACACGCTCCAGCTGACCCGGCTCGAACGCATGGGCGAAAAATCGGCCGGCAATCTGATCGCGGCCATCCAGGAAAGCAAAAAGAGGCCGCTCGCCCGTCTGATCACGGCCATGGGAATCCGGCATGTGGGTGCGCATACGGCCGCCATGCTCTGCGAACACCTTCCGACCATGGATTCGTTCCTTCATGCCGCGCAGGAGGAGCTGCTGAAGATCGGGGACATCGGTCCGGTCATGGCGGCGAGCATCGTGAACTTTTTCGCCTCCGAGCGGAACCTTGCCCTGATCGAACGTCTGCGCGAGCTCGGAGTCAACATGGAACAGCCCAAACCGGAGTCGGCAGGGAGCGAATTCGCCGGACTCACGTTCGTGCTGACCGGAACCCTGCCGACCCTTTCACGGCAGGAGGCCGGTGAGATCATCCTGAAGCACGGCGGCAAGGTGAGTTCGAGCGTCAGCAAAAATACGTCATACGTTCTGGCCGGAGCCGATCCCGGGAGCAAGCTCGCCCGCGCGGAAGAACTGGGGGTCAGCGTCCTTTCGGAAGCTCAACTCTTCGAAATGACGGGCGGAAAGCCCCCGGAGAAGGAAAAAGATTCCGCTCCGGTTCAGGGCAGCCTTCTCTGACTTGAAAAACGTTCCGGCGAAGATATATTATTTGAATCTGAAACCGGAAAGACACCACATCATGCGAAAAATCATTCTCATTGCCGCCGCAGTCCTGCTGGCGGCGGTTCTTGCGTGGATGAACCGCGCGAAGATCGCCGGAATCCTCCATGCTCCCGAACACGGACTCGTGCTCTACGGCAACGTCGACGACCGCCAGGTGAACCTGGCCTTCCAGATTCCGGAACGGATCGCGAAGATTCTTCCCGAAGAGGGGTCCAAAGTGAAGAAGGGCGAGCTCGTCGGCCTGCTGGAAACGGTGCGTCTGGAACAGGGGCTGGCCTCGGCGAAAGCCCAGGTTTCCGCGGCGGAAGCAGCCGCGGGCGCGGCAAAGGCGGCGCTCGACAAGGCGCGGAACGGCTCCCGTGCCGAGGACATCGCCATGGCGCAGGGCGCGGTCGAAGCCGTCAAGGCCCGGATCAAGGCCCTCGAAAGCGACTACAAGCGCCAGGTCCGCCTGCTGAAGACGGAAACCGTTTCCGTCCAGCTTGAAGAGTCGGCGGAATCGCAGTATTTCCTTTACAAGGCCGGGCTTTCCGTGGCCGAAAGCTATCTGAAGAAGCTGGTCACGGGAACGCGTCCGGAGGATATCGCGCTGGCCGAAGCCGCGCTCCGTCAGGCGGAAGCGAACCTCGCGGCGGCCTCCGCCGCGGAGAAAATCTCCGGACAGCGGCTCGCTGACGCAAAACTTTATTCCCCGTGCGACGGGATCGTGCGGAACCGCCTGCTGGAACCCGGAGAGATGGCTTCGCCGTCGGTTCCGGCGCTCGCCATTGCGCAGTCCTCGCCGAAATGGGTACGGGTGCACATGCCGGAGCCGTATCTCCCGGCCGTAAAGCAGGGCGCCCCCGCGAACGTGACCTTCGACGGCACGAAAGACGTGTTCGCCGGATGGGTCGGATACATCTCCCCCGCGGCGGAATTCACTCCAAAGAACGTGGAGACCCCCGAACTCCGCCCCGCCCTCGTCTATGAATATCACGTCTATGTGAACGACCCGGAAGGGGTTCTGAAGCTGGGCGCTCCGGTCACGGTGACCTTCCCCGGCGTCACGGTGAAATGACCGCCATGCCCTCCGTCATCGAGTGCGAAAAGCTCAGCCGCGACTTCCGCGGCGCGGGGGGAATCGCGCACGCGCTGACCGATGTTTCCTTCCGGATCGGCTCCGGGGAGCTTGTAGGGCTTCTGGGACCGGACGGCGCCGGGAAGACCACGCTGCTGCGTCTGCTCTGCGGGCTCCTGAAGCCCACGTCCGGCTCGGCCTCCGTGCTCGGGTTCGACACCATGAAAGGCGCCTCCGGAATCCAGAGCCGGATCGGATACATGCCGCAGAAGTTCGGCCTCTACGAAAACCTGAGCGTCGAGGAGAACATGCGGCTCTACTCCGACCTGAACCTTGTGACGGAGGAGGCCCGGAAGAAGCGTTTCGCCGAACTTTTCGACCTCACGCGGCTCGGGCCGTTCAAGAACCGTCAGGCAGGGAACCTTTCCGGCGGAATGAAGCAGAAGCTCGCGCTCGCGTGCGCACTCGTCTCGCGTCCGCCGCTCATGCTGCTTGACGAGCCGACCGTGGGCGTGGACGTTCTGAGCCGCCGCGAACTCTGGGCCATCCTGAAGCGCATTTCAGGCGAAAACGGCGCGACCACGATTCTCGTCAGCACCACCTACATGGACGAGGCCGACTACTGCGGACGAACGCTCACGCTGTTCGAAGGAAAACTGCTTTCCGACCTTCCGCCCGCGAAGGTGCGCGAACTCGCGGCGGGAAAATCCGAAAATCCCACGTTCGAACAGGGATTCCAGGTGCTGATCTCCGGCAGCGTTCCGCCGCCGCTGCGCAGAAAGAACCCCGTCCGGCCCGACTCCCCCGTGATGGTCCGCGCGGAACACCTTGTGAAGAAGTTCGGCTCGTTCACGGCGGTCAACGATGTCTCCTTCGACGTGCGCAAGGGCGAAATTTTCGGGCTTCTGGGCGCGAACGGCGCCGGAAAGACCACCACGTTCCGCATGCTCTGCGGACTCAGCGCGGCCGACGGCGGCACCGTGAGCGTGGCCGGATTCGACCTGCGGCATTCGGGCGGCGGCGCGCGCGCAAAACTCGGATACATGGCGCAGAAATTTTCGCTCTACTGCGACATTTCTGTGCTGGACAACATGGAATTTTTCGGGGGCGCGTACGGCCTTTCCGGGGACCGTCTGAAGAAACGGATCGCCTGGGCGCTCCGCACGTTCGACCTGGAAGCGTTCCGCAACGCCAACACGGGAAAACTACCCCTCGGCTACAAGCAGAGACTCGGCATGGCCTGCGCCCTGATCCACGAACCCGAAGTCCTCTTCCTCGACGAAGCCACCAGCGGCGCCGACCCCATGGCCCGCCGCGACTTCTGGGAGCGCATCATGGCGTTCGCCGATTCCGGAGTCGCCGTCGTGGCGACCACCCATTTCCTCGACGAGGCCCGCTACTGCGACCGCATGGTCATCATGCAGGACGGAGTCGCCGCCGCCTCCGGGACGGGCGACGAAATCCGCGCGAAGGGCAGCTCCCCCGACCTCGAGACCGCCTTCGTCAACATCATTTCCGAAGGCCGGAAGGCGGTGCGCTCATGAACCGCCAGCGTCTCGGCGCGCTCATCGCGAAGGAGCGCAAACAGCTGTTCCGCGACCCGTTCAACATGGTGATCGGGATTCTGCTCCCGATCGTGCTTCTGCTGATCATGGGCTATGGCATGTCCTTCGACGTGAAGGATATCGAGCTCGCCGTGGTCGAGCCGGAACACTCGAAACTTTCCTCGGAGCTGATCGCCCGCTTCCGCGGCTCGAAATACTTCCGGGTGCAGACCTTCCGGAACACGGAAGATGCCGTGGACGCCATGAAGGGCCACCGCGCCGACGTCTGTCTCTTCCTGCCGCGGAACCTGCCGCGCCGCTCGGGAGGCGGCCCCGTCGAGCTCATGGTCGCCCTGAACGCCTCCAACCCGCAGCAGGCACGGCTCAAGGAAAGCTATGTTGCCGGAATCGTTTCCGAAACTCTCGCGCGCGGCGCTCCGGAATGCGGCGCCGTCGCAGTCTCCCGCATGTGGTTCAACGAAACGGCGGAAAGCCTTTATTTCATGATTCCCGGGCTCATCGTCATCATCATTTCGCTGATCGGAACCCTGCTCACCTGCATGCTGCTCGCCCGGGAATACGAGCACGGCAACCTGGAAAGCATCTTCGCAACCCCCGTCCAAAGCCTCGAAATCCTCGTCGCCAAGGCCCTGAACAACTTCGTGCTCGGGCTGATCGGAATCGCGATCACGCTCCTGACCGTGCGGTATCTCTTCCACATGCCCATGCGCGGAAGCGTGTGGATCATGCTGCTGGGATGTTCGATCTACCTGCTGATGGCGCTCGCCGCCGGACTCGTGATCTCCGGATGCACCAAGAACCAGTTCGTGGCCTGCGAAGCCACCATGATCGTCACGTTCCTGCCCGCCGTCCTGCTTTCCGGATTCGTCTATGAGATTCCGAACCTTCCGGAGGCGATCCAGTATATCACGGTCTTCGTGCCGGGGCGCTACTTCATCGACTTCCTGCAGACGGTCTTCCTGGTCGGCGACCGCTGGGGAATCCTGCTCATGGACCTTGCCGTGATGACGCTCTTCACGATCGGCATGACATTCCTCGCCGTCTATAAAACGCCCAAATCCCTGGAGAACTGACCCATGCTGAAACAGATTCTCCGCAGAATGGCAGTCCTGATGAAGAAGGAGCTCGCTCAGCTCCTCAAGGATCCCAAGACCCGCTTCATGCTGATTCTGCCGCCGCTGCTCCAGCTGTTCATCTTCGGATACGTTGCCACGATGGACCTGAAGGAGGCCGATTTCGCCGTGCTCGACCACTGCCGTTCGAAAGAATCCCGGGAACTGATCGCAAAATTCTCGGCCGACGCCGTCTTCAAGCGCAAGACGGACCTCGCTTCCGAAAACGACATGCGCGAACGGCTTTCCGACCGGAAGATCAAGTTCGCCCTCGTAATCCCGCAGAACTTCTCCCGCGACCTGGCTTCCGGCCGCCCCGCGCCCGTCCAGCTCAACTTCGACGGACGCAATTCCAGTTCCGCCGGCACAGCGCTCGGATACGCGCAGGCCATCCTTGCGAAATACAACGCTTCCCGCATGCCGCAGGCGCCGCGCGCCGTGCTCCAGTCCCGCGCCTGGTACAACCCCAACTACAACGCGCGGTTCTTCATGCTGCCCTCGCTTCTCGCGGTGATTTCACTCCTCGACGTGGTGATGCTTTCCTCGCTCAGCCTCGCAAAGGAGCGCGAGAACGGCACGCTCGACCAGCTCTGCCTGACTCCGTTTTCCTCCGCGGAAATCCTGGCGGGGAAGGTGCTTTCCGTCCTGGCGGTCGGACTCTGCCAGCTGACCGGCGGGCTTCTGCTGATCCTGTTCTGGTTCCAGATTCCGTTCCACAGTTCGTTCTTCACGCTTTACCTGCTGTTCGCGGCGTTCGTGCTTTCCGCCGCCGGATTCGGGCTGCTGATTTCCATGCTCGCGAATTCCCTCCAGCAGGCCATGCTGATGACCTTCATGTACGCCATTCCCGTCGTGATGCTTTCCGGCATGATCTCGCCCGTGGAAAGCATGCCGCAGTTCTTCCAGACGGTCACGCTGATCAACCCGGTGCGCCACGGCGTGCGCGCGCTCCAGCTGCTGTTTCTGGAAGGGACCACGCTCCGGGAACTGCTGCCGATCTTCGGCGCACTCCTCGGAACGGGCATTCTCTGCTGGGGGATCGCGGTCGCCGTCTTCGAACACAGACGCCGCCGCTGAGCCCTGGAGCCGCTTTCCGCCCTTCCGCGCAGGCCGCATGCTTTTCCATAAATTCCGTATTTTTGCATGTTCCGCTCTTGACAATCCGCATGGTCTGTGGTATAATATAATGCAGACAGAGTGCAGAACTGATTAAATTATGGTGCAGAACAGATGTCGGATGTCAAATACCAGCAGCTTCAGACTACGCTCCTTCAGGAGCTGGAGGAAGGGAAGTTCCATCCCGGCGAGCGGTTCTATTCGGAAAAGGAGCTTTCCACGCGGTTCGGTCTGAGCTGCGGAACGGTGATCCGGACACTCAACCGGATGACCGAGGACGGCTATCTCGAACGGCGGCCGCGGCTGGGCACTTTCGTGAAGGATTCGCCCGTCGGCGGCCGCGTGATGACCCGTCCGCTCTACCTCAACACGCTTTCCATGTTCACGCTTTCCAACCGCAACCGGTCGACCTTCGTCTTCGAGGAAATCCGGCGGGGAATCATCAACAATTATCCCGGTCCCGTGCGTCTGGAAACCTTTCAGGAACTCGTGGCCCGGCAGAAACGCGGGGAAAAGATCACCACGGTGCTGATCGATTCCGGCGACTATCTTTCCGGAATGGACGAATATTTCACGGAAGGGATTCTGGTGAATCTCAAGAAAGGGTATCAGAGCGGGCCGAACCGCGTGGAATTCGAGCCGTTCAGCGGAATCTTTGCCGCGGTCGCGCATCTGGCGCGGGAGTGCGGACGCAGACGGATCGGGTTCATCGGCGGCGACAAGGCCGATTTCTTTGCGGAACGCTTCTTCGCCTACCGGACGGCGCTGGAGTCGCTCGGAATCCCCTATCGTGAATCGCTCGTGATCCGCAACCTTGTCGACAGCGCCTCCGATGCCGCGGAAGCGCTGCTTTCCCTGCCGGATCGGCCGGATGCGATTTTCGCCGATTCGGACGGCAAATCGCGCGACGTCATTGATGCCGCGCTGAAGCACGGGCTCCGCATTCCGGAGGATGTCGCGGTCGTCGGGTTCGACGATGCGCCCGGCACGGATTCCTATACGGTCCCGATCACCAGCGTGCATGTTCCCTACTGCCGCATGGGCGAGATCGCCGTGCGCATGCTTCTGGAACGGCTCCGCACGGGGAAGGACATCCCGTCTGAAAATATTCCGTGCACGCTCGAGATCCGCGATTCCACGCGGAAACAGGCAAAACGCTCCGCAGGAGGTTCCAAGTGAAGGACTGTCACATTCATCTGATGCCGATGGCCGGACCGATCGACCCGCCCGAAATCTTCGTCGAAAAGGCGGCTTCCGCCGGAGTCGACGGGGGAAATCTGTTTTCCCTTTCTCCCGCAGCCTTCCGGCCCGATCCGGAACGCACGCAGGAGTGGAGATTCCGGCTCGACCATGTGCTGGAATACACGTCAAAGACTCCGGGGTTCCTGCCGTATTTCTGGATCGATCCCACGGAACCGGACGCGGAAAAGCAGATCGAATCCGCTGCGGCAGCGGGAATCCGGGGGTTCAAGATCATTCCGAACCATTTCCCGCTGGACAGCGTTCTGGAACGCCTGAAGCAGATCGCCGCCACAGGGCGCCCGCTCCTCTTTCATTCCGGGATTCTCTTCGACCATCTGGAGTCCGGGAAGTTCACCCGCCCGCTGGTGTTTGAATGTCTGATCAATGTTCCGGGGCTGACATTTGCCATGGCCCATGTCGGCTGGCCGTGGTGCGACGAATATATTGCGCTTTACGGCAAACTCCGGGCGGCGCAGGACAACGTGCTTCACAATCTGGGTCTCCGCATGTATGCCGAGCTTACGCCCGGCACGCCGGTGGTCTACCGGAAGGAAGTGCTGCGCAAACTTTATCTGACGGGATACAATCTCGGGAAGCGCGTGCTCTGGGGAACCGATTCCAGGGCGAACGACTACAATGCCGCCGCGGTGAAATGCAAGATCGAGCGCGACCGCCGGATCATGGCGGAAATTTCGGAGGAATGGAAGAACAATCCGGAGTACGGGGAAATGAGCTGTCAGTATTCGCTGGACGGCATTTTCGATTTGGCCGCGGAGGCCAATTTTTATGAATTCAACGGCATGTCCGCCGAAGGAAAAAGGAGATAGAAATGAAGAAGGTTCATGGGAAATTTTTCACACTGATCGAGCTTCTTGTCGTGATCGCGATCATTGCAATTCTGGCCGGGATGCTGCTTCCCGCGCTGCAGTCGGCACGCAACCGGGTGAAGGCGATCTGCTGCGTGAACCAGATGAAGGGGCTGGGAACCTATTGGCAGTGCTATGCCGATGACAACGACAGCGAGCTGCTGAGCTCGTACAATCTCTATCCGCAACGTGCGCCTAAAACAACGGATTGGGCGTTGGGAATGGTCTATACCTCCTATCTTCCGGTTCATTCCGATACCGCGTGGGATATGAAGAGGAATCCAGAACTTATGAAATTTCTTGTCTGCCCGCTGGCAATCGGCCACTGGAGAAAGTTGAGTACGGATGGCTACACTTATTTTCATTCGTACCCGATTCCGCTGAGCTACAGCTATAACCCGTTTCTCGGAAGCTTTTGTTCAAAAAAAAAGGATGCTTGCGGCAATTGTGATTGGTATCACAACAATGAGTGTACCGGGAAGTTGTCGCAAGTTAAGCATTCGCCCTCTCAGCTGGCAGTCTTCGGTGATACCTGGGAAAATTATGCTGTGACCAATTCGAATATGAATCCGCTTCTCAGTTTTCGGGTTACTGTAAATGAAAAATATTTTCTCTTCCCCTCGCACCAGAAACAGTCCCCATTTACCTTTGCCGATGGGCACATCGGTTATGTAAAAAGTCCTGACGAATTGATTGTCCGCATCTGGTAAATCTTCAGGATTCCTCTTAAAATGCAGCTGTTGTACAATAAACGCGTCATAGTATCCACTATTCGAAGAGTGTGCGATACCAGAGAGGAGAGTGCAGGATAATCGGATTTTTTTGACAAAGAGTTCCGATTGGAAGAGTTTGAGAGATGCGGAGATCCGCTTGCGAGGTTAAACGAACTGATTCCATCGGGCGCAAACAGAATTTTCCCGGCTTTTTCAAGGAAAAAACCGAATTCGCAGCGGCAAGATGAACTTGCCGCGTCAAAAAACAAGTTTTTAACGAAAAAGAGCCAAAACTTTTGGAAGAGGCTCCAAGGGGAACAACACCATGTTAATGAATATACCAAAAATCGTTGTCGGTTTGTTTTGCGCAACGACATTTGTTCTGTGTGCGCAGGAGCTGATCACTAACGGCAGTTTTGAAAACGGCTTGACCGGATGGACCATAAGCGGAGAGAATGCATTTGATACTCTGGAAAAGGTCGATGGCGAAAAGTCGCTCAAGGTTTGCAAGCAGAAAGGACGCCAATTTAATGAGATCTATCAATTCGTGAAGGTTGAGCCCGCGACGAAATATGAATTGAGTTATTATCAGAAGACTACGGGCTTGACCGCTGCAGATCCCAGAACCACGATATTCGGAATTTCCTCCACGGTGCAAGCCGATAAGATACGGCGTGTTTACGGCAAAAATGGACTTTGGTGTTTCGATCACGGAAGTTTTGACTGGACGAAGATCACGATTCTCATCGACACTGCGGATTATGGCAATCCGAAAGAGCTGCGCATCGGCATCCAGTGCCCCAATTCCACAGGAACTTTTTGGATAGATGCAGTCAGCCTGAAAAAAGTGGTGAAGCAGCCATACCATCTTTCGCTGTTTCCACTCAGATTTTTGGGGAATACAACCTATACCATTGCAGAGAATTTAGTGGGAACCATCTTCATGAATGCCGAAATGGAACCCGGTTTCAGATATCAGAAGGGAACTAAGGCGAGTATGACGCTGGAACTGCCAGCATTTATCCGCTTTGCCGGTGCGGTCGACCGCTTTGTGTTGGAACGTAAAGGGATGACCAGTTATGGACACTATCCATTCTCCGAAAAGATGATTACCCGGAACGGTCAGGCCTATCGTCGCTATACGATCCATTTTGATGAGTTGTTTGCGCCAATGCTTCACGCCGAATTTTATCACAAGCGGTTCTTTCTGGTTCCAGAAAAAAACAGTACCGGCAAAAGAGGGATGATGTATTGGACGTTCAATGTCGGCGGTGACCAGCAAAAGGAGGAAAGCTTTCCCATTGCCATCTGCCCTGCCATCCACCCTTCCGAAAAGCCCTGCCGCCGTTTCTGTTTTGATGTCGGGTATTCCTCGGTTCATGTTTCCCCGTTTAAGCACTTGCGTCCGATCATGACCAAGTTTTGGAAGACCTTGGCGGAGAAACCTATTTTACAATTGGATGGGGGGGAAGGTTCCGATCCGGATTTTGATATTTATTGTGTGATAAACGGCAATGATGCAATTGTGGATACTCCGTTTGGCCGCCGGGCGTTTTTTTCCGGATACAATCTGAAAACTCCAGCTGATCTCAAAGCAGATGGTTCAAAAGAAATTAGTTCCCCGGGATGGTACAAGCTGGATGATCCCGCGAAACTTTTTGAAGACTTTTTAAGGGCCAGTATCCGCGATGCTCTGAAACATCATCCGGAAATCCGGGCATTTAAATGGAACTATGAACCGGTTCGGTGCGGCTTTGATTTGGAAGGACGCCGCCGTTTTGCCGAAGATTGTCATCTGGCTCAGGTTCCTTCGGCGGCGGAAATTCAAAAGAAATATGCTGCTCCGTGGAAAAATTATCAGTATAAGATGAATGCCAGAGTGATGGCCAAGGTGACGAAAATCATCAAGAGCGAGGCCCCCAACTGCAAGATCATCATGACAACCACTGGTATGATGCAACACAATGCTGGCGTCAGTGATGTGGATGATATCGACGAGCGGATGAGTGACCGCGAGCCCAATATTGATATGTTCGAAGCGATGATCTATTCGATCGGCACCAGGTTCTTCGATGATGTCCGGTTGAACACTTCGACGCTCAAAAAGCCTGTCAAGTTTGCACAGGATCCTTCGGAACGGATATGGAGCTATTTCCGCATGTATACTCCGGCCAGGCTCTATCAGAATATTTTGGCAGTCGCCGCACTCGGCGGTAAAGGTATCTGCCATTGGCCGGATGATTCCATGATCGCGGAATATTACCAGACGTTTTCCGATGCTTACGGGATAATCTCCAAATATGAAGATGTTTATTTTGATGGCAGACGGGTGGATGGAGAGTTCCAGATTACGGCTCAGAATGTGGTTTCCAAGACCGTAACGGATGGAGAACGGAAAATTACTTTACAGTTCCCCGATTTCAAGAGTGCCCTCCGGATGACCGCTCATGAGTACAAAGGAAAATATTATCTCACCGTCTTCAACTACAATGAAAATGATGAAGCGATCGTTCTGATCAAGGGCTGCGGCAAAAAGTTTTTAGCCGCGATCCCGGCTTGCGGAGCCAAGATCATTGAAGCGGATGCTCCAGGGGATCAGAAGATCTTGGAACGGAAAGTAGCGGAATATCTGCTCGGCAGCTCTTCCAAAGCGGTTTCTGATCTGACGGATGGCGCCAATTCCATTGCATGGACTCTGGGATCCAATGGAAAGCCGGTGCTGCGCCTTGCCAACTGCAGTTTCAAGGTGGATATTGATGCACTTTTTTCCGGAGAACTGGTCGGATTCCGGCAAAAGACCGGTGCCGATCTCTTTAGCGGCGGTTCAGGCGCCCGGCTCATTTTCTACGATCCGGAACAGCCGCCATTTACTTTCCGGCAGAAAGAAATGACCTTGGATCATGGAAATCCAAAGCTCGTATTTGAGGCGGATGTTCCCGCTTATGCGGGAGCCGGAGTTAAGGAAAATCCGTTGCTGGGACTTAAAATTACCAGAACCTATATTCTGTCTCAATCCGGCTTGAAGATTGCTTTCCGTTTGTTCAATCCCTCAAAACACGCGATGAAATTCGGGTTCCGGATTTTTAATTATCCGCAGACCGGAGGACGATTCGGCCAGAAAAATTTGGAAGCGGTTGCAGGATCGACAAAAATCACCACCATGTCTCCTGAGCATCATGATTTTGTGAGACCTGGCAAGCAGATTCCTGTGCGTTTTCCGGGCGTCAGGGTCAAGCATGAATGGACCGGAACAACGGTGGTTTCCTCCTCTGCCGACGGTTTTTTGCGTGAATCGCTGGAATTCATTCCCGATCCATCCTTTACGGGGCTGTATATCTGGAATTCCCAGTACTCGAAACCTGGTCACACCATCGAATTGATGACTCCGGAGATTCGGCTTGCCCCCAATACCGGTGTGGAATACTCGTATCTGATCAAATGATGCCCGCCACCCCTGAGCGAAACCATGAAAAATTGTCTTGCGAGGTAATTTCAAAAGTTTTTATGCGCTCCTCCCGAAAAGCTGGACAACTTGACAAGGTGGGAAACAACCCGTAAAATATCACAGGATCAACGAAGGTGCCGTTACGATGAAGAAGTCCGAATGCGGGGTTGAGGGCCGGGTTGCGGTGGAAGCGCTGTGCGGGGAGAATCAACAATTGCGGAGATAGCCGGGCAGTTCCGCGGGAATCCGCTGAAACTTGCAGGCATCACGGCGGAATGCTATATTCCAGAAGATCGTCATCATCTGTTCCCATAAAATAAGGATTTGATATGACTCTCGGAAAAATTGTACTCGCCGCCGCATTCTCTGCCGCGTCA
>CAZHPP010000009.1:0-20338 GCA_964534535.1 uncultured Victivallales bacterium
AAACGCCGTAAAAAAGTGGAAGTACGCCCAGACGAACGTCCGCAGAAACGCGCCGCCCGGTTCCCTGCGGATCACGGAGAAGAAGAGCGGGATCAGTCCGACCCACGCCAGCATGGAAAAGCCGATTCCCGGGAACGCGAGGGTATAGGCCGCGCCGCAGAGCGCCAGCAGAACGTATTCGGTGAGAATGCCGCGCCAGGAGGCCTCGAAGGCACCGCCGTCGCGCATGTAGAAAAGGTTCATTGGAACGCCGCCTTCAGGCAGAACGAGCGGATCGCGAGTTCATCGTCGGCATTGGTGCGCATGGCGCGGACCAGGTCTTCGGCAAAGTCGAGCAGACGGGCCGCAAGGGCGGGGTCGATCTTTTCAAGGCCGGGATCCTCCGGCAGAAGTTCGGGATTCGGAAGCATGGAACGGGAAATCCCGCTCTTCCGCATCTCAAGTTCGGCGAAGAAGGCGTGGATGGCGCTCACAAGTTCGGCGCGCATCCGGCGGTATTCGCCGTTCTGATCGGCGTCGACGCGCTTTTCCAGAAGATTCTTTCCCGCGGATTCGAGATTCTGAGCGGCATCAAGCCTGGGCTTCCACTTTTCCGCCGTGGACTTTTCCGCGGCGTCATTGAGGCTCTCCTTCAGCGAGAGAATCGCATCGGCGGCGTCATTGGCCGCGGCCAGATTCCCGCGCGCCTTGAGCACAAGCCCGGAAAGAATCCCGGGCAGTCCGCCCGCTCCGGGAAAGTCGTAGACGCACGCATTGTCGACCAGATGGATGCTCTGACAGCGCGAACGGATGGTCGGAAGCAGCTGGGAAGGATTCGCCGTCGTGAGGATGAAAAGACATTTTTCCGGCGGCTCCTCCAGCGTCTTCAGGAAGGCGTTCTGGGCCGTTTCATTCAGACATTCGCAGTCCTGGATGATCCCGACCTTCCAGCCGCAGGTGGTCATGCCGCGGAGATGGAAAATGCTGTTGAACCAGCGCATGGTGCCGGGTTCGTCGCTGCTGTTCCCCACAAGGATCTGCCGGGACTTGGAAAACGGCGCGAGCGTGTAGCAGTCGGGGAAGGTTCCGCGGAAGAATTCGCGGCAGGTCGGACATGTTCCGCAGGGGGAGAAATCCGGATTCGGAGTCCGGCAGACCGCAAGCGCGGCCAGAAGCGGCGGGAACTCCAGCCGGTATTCCGGATTGGCGGAACAGAGCAGATAGGCGTGTGCGAGCCTTCCGCCGCTTTTTGCGCTGCGGAGAGAGCTCAATGCGAGCGGATAGCGTTTTTCAAAGGTCTGCCAGGGAGAATTCATGTTTTACCAGGGTTCTGATGTTCTGAGCCACGGAATCGGCCGTGCCGGAAGCGTCGACGATCCGGAACCGTTCCGGTTCGAGCGAGGCGAGTTTCAGGAAGCCGTTCCGGATCTTGGAATGGAATTCGAATGTTTCGGAATCGAAGCGGTCCGCAGCAAGTCCGCCGCGGGCGAGTCCGCGGGAAAGCCCCGTCTCCACCGGAAGGTCGAGCAGGACCGTGAGGTCGGGCCGCAGTCCGCCGGAGGCAAATTCGTTCACCGCCCGGACCTGCTCGAGGGAAAGTCCCCGCGCAAATCCCTGATAGACGGTCGTGGAATCGAAGAAGCGGTCGCAGACGGCCGTGACTCCGCGTTCGAGCATCGGGCGCAGCAGGTATCTGCACATCTGGGCATGGCAAGCGCCGAAGAGCAGAAGCTCGGTTTCGGGCAGGAGGTCTTCTCCGGGCTCCTTCGTCTTGAGGATGGCGCGGAGTTTTTCGGCGACGGGCGTGCCTCCGGGCGAACGCGCGTATTCCGCGCGGATTCCGGCGCGGTTCAGGGCATCCGCCAGACGTTTTGCCTGGGTGGTCTTTCCGGCGCCTTCGCCGCCTTCGATCGTGATGAATTTTCCTCTCGGTTCCATAAAATCAGGTTTCCATTGTTGCAAATTGCGGGAAATGGGGATAAATTACACTGCTTGCGCTGTCAAGTCAACGTCATTTTTGAAAATTTTATAACCCTCGAGGCGGAACAATGGCTGAAAAACTCGGTCGCGAGACCTATCTCACGAAAAATACGGGAAACTTTCCCGAAACTCTGAACATCTGCGGAAAAATCTACGTCAAGCACGACGATCTCCGCTACGGCACGAACCCCCACCAGCCCGCCGCCTTCTACGCGCCCAAGGACGCCGACGGCGCCATCATGGGCATGGTTACGCTCAAGAACGGCAAGAACGGCCTTTCCCAGACCAACCTGGAAGACATCTCCGGCGCGCTCAACATCGTCAAATACTTCGACCGTCCCGCCTGCGCCGTCATGAAGCACGTGAACCCCAGCGGCGCCGCAGCGGCCACCGGAAAAGAATCCATGCGCGAAATCTACATCCGAGCCCGCGACTGCGACGCCCGCGCCGCCTTCGGCAGCGTGATCGCCTTCAACGGCCGGGTCGATGCCGACACCGCCGCCGAAATCATGTCCACCTTCTGCGAATGCGTGGTCGCTCCCGACTACACCCGCGAGGCGCTCGCGCTCTTCAACGACGGCGAAAAGTTCCGTCTCAACAAGCAGATCAGAATTCTCCAGTGCGGCGATCCGGCCTCGCTCCCGCGCTTTGTGGGGGACAATCAGGACGGCCGCTTCGACACCATGAAGGTCCTCGCCGACGGCTCGCTCGTGATCGCGGAACCCCTCCTCACGCACGTGCATTCGTTCGACGACCTCGTTCCCGCCTCGGGCGAGAACAAGGCCTGCGGCCTGCAGAAGTCCACGGTCGAGCCGACCGAATCCCAGAAGGCCGACCTCCTGACCGCCTGGTACATCAACATTTCCGTGCGGTCGAACGGGGTCGTGATCGTGAAGGACGGCCAGACGCTCGCCGTCGGAACCGGCGAACAGGACCGCGTGGGCGCCGTCGAAAAGGCCATCGAAAAATTCCAGAACAAATATACCGGCAAGGGCACGCTCCAGGGCGCCGTCATGTCAAGCGACGGGTTCTTCCCGTTCCCCGACGGGGTCGAAACCGCCGCCAAGGCCGGGATCACCGCGATCGTTGCGCCCTCCGGTTCGCTCAAGGACGCCGACGTCGTCAAGCGCGCCAACGAACTCGGCGTGGCGCTCCGCCACGCTCCCGAACGCATCTTCTCGCACCACTGATGACGGGACGGAGCCGGATTCATGGATGAACTCCCGCAGAATGAAGAGCCTTTCGAACTCTCCGGAAACGGAGTCGCCGGGCACTCCATCCGCGGCGAGGTCCAGAAGGTCCTCTACGACAGCGGGGATTCCGGCTACTCCGTGATCGACATCCGGGACGCCGCCGGAGAAGACTATGTCCTCGTCGGCGCAATGCCCGGCGTCGCCGCGGGTCATGGAATCGAGGCCACGGGCCGCTGGGAACAGCACAAGGACTACGGCCGCCAGTTCCGCGTGGATTCCTTCGAATTCACGCTCCCCGTCACCACCGAAGGCATCCTCAAATATCTTTCCTCCGGCGCAATCAAGGGGCTCGGAAAAAAGTATGCGGAAGCGATCGTGAAGGCCTTCGGCGCATCGACCATGGACGTGATCGAAAACGCCCCGCTACGCCTCCGCGAAGTCCCCGGCCTCGGCAAGAAGCGCATCGAAACCATCAAGAAGGTCTGGGCCGACAACGCATCCCGGCGCAAGCTCCAGATTCATCTTCAGAGCTACGGCGTCACGCCCGCCTACTTCAACCGCATCTATCAGGTCTACGGCGAATCCGCCGCCGAAAAGATTCACGAGAACCCCTACATTCTGGCGCACGACGTCAAGGGAATCGGGTTCACCATGGCGGACGAAATCGCCGCGAAGATGGGCGTGGACAAGGCGTCCTCACAGCGCATGCTCGCCGGAATCCTCTACACCTTCTCGCAGGTCCGCTCGAACGGACACGTCTGCATGCCGAAGGAACTTTTCGTCAAATACGCCGCCGAACTTCTGAACGTGGAGCCGGAAACGGCGTCGAAGGCGCTCGACAATGCCGTCGGGCTCCTTCAGGCGTCGATCCGGAAATCGGCGGACGGACAGGAGCTCGTCTACGAGCCGGGGCTTCTCCGCTGCGAAATGGAACTGGCCTCGCTTCTGGCCGGACTGGCCTCTCCCCCGCAGCACGCCGGTTCCAGGATGCTTGCCTTCGGCGCGCTTTCCGGTTCGAGGTTCAGCGAAGAACAGCTGTCCGCCGTGCGGGTGGCCGGAAACAATCCCGTCTCGATCATCACCGGCGGTCCCGGAGTCGGCAAGACGACCGTCGTTTCCGAACTCGTCCGCCGCGCGCGTCTGGCCAAGCTCAAGCTCGTACTCTGCGCGCCGACCGGAAGAGCCGCCAAACGCCTTTCCGAAACCACGGACGAAACCGCCTTCACGATCCACCGTCTGCTGAAATGGGACCCCGCAAGCCACCGGTTCGTGCACGGACTCGGCCGTCCGCTCGACTGCGAACTGCTGATCGTGGACGAAACAAGCATGCTGGACATCCTGCTTGCCACGGCGCTCTTCCGCGCGGTGCGCCCCGGCGCGACCGTCGTGATCGTGGGCGACGCCGACCAGCTTCCCAGCGTCGGCCCGGGAAACGTCCTCAACGACATCATCGCCTCGAAGCTGATTCCGGTCACGCGGCTCACGAAGATTTTCCGTCAGGGTCCCGGCAGCGGCATCATCGTTTCCGCCCACCGCGTCAACGCGGGCGAACTCCCCGAGCGTCCCGACCCTTCGCTCGGCCTCACCGATTTCTACTGGATCGAAAAGGACGACCCCGCGGAAGCCGCCTCCGTGATCGAACGCATGGTCTGCGGACGCATCCAGCAGCGCTTCGGATTCCGTCCCATGACGGACATTCAGGTGCTTTCCCCCATGAACAAGGGCACCTGCGGCACGCAGGCCCTCAACGCCATGCTTCAGGAAAAGCTCAACGGCACCCAGAAGATCCGCTTCCAGTCCGGTGACCGCTCCTTCCGCCTCGGCGACAAGGTCATGCAGGTCTCCAACAACTACGACAAGGGCGTCTTCAACGGGGACATGGGCCGCATCTCCGCCGTCGATTTTGCAAAAAAGACTTTTTCCGTAACGTTCGACACCCAGCGCGTGGACTATGAATTTTACGAATCCGACCAGCTGGTGCTTTCCTACGCCGTGACGATCCACAAGTCCCAGGGCAGCGAGTTCCCCGTCGTGATCCTTCCTCTGCTGACCCAGCATTTCATCATGCTCCGGCGCAACCTGCTTTACACCGGGATCACCCGGGCGAAAAAGCTGATGATCCTGGTCGGTTCCGAAAAGGCCGTCGGGATCGCCGTCCGCAACGCCACCGCCGAACCGCGCTATTCGCTTCTGCGGGAGCGCCTTGTTTCGGCCTTCGCGGAAAGGGGGATCGAACCGTAATGAATCCGGAACCGTTCCCTGTTGAAGTGCCGTTCACGAAAGTGAATATTGAAGCTCCGTTCCGGGTGCCTGCGCCCTGCCGGACGGCGTCCGTGGGTTCGTGCTTTTCCGACCGTGCGCTGGAGCTGCTTTCCCTTGCCGGATTCGAGTGCGGAGGCGGTCCGAACGGAACGGTCTACAATCCGGTTTCCATCCGGGAATCCGTCGAACGCGCAATCGACGGCCCCGAATATTCGGCGGACGACTTTTTCGAATACGGCGGGCTGTTCCACGGGTACGGCCACCACGGCTCGTTTTCCCGGCCTTCGCTCGCGGAGGCCGTTGCAGATGCCGAGTCCGCCCGCGTGCGCTTCCGCGAATTTCTGAAGACCGCGCAGCTGGTCCTGATCGTTCCCGCGACCGCGGTCGTGTTCCGCTGGAAAAAGTCCGGACGGATCGCCGCCAACTGCCACAAGGTCCCCGGAACCGAATTCGAACGCGGACTCCTCACGCGGGACGAATGTCTGGACTCCCTGAAGCGGGTTCTGGAGCGGATTCTGGACTTCAGTCCGGACTGCCGGATCGTCGCAGGCGTTTCGCCGGTGCGGCACCATCCGGGAGACCCCGTGCTGAACGCGCGGTCGAAGGCGCTCGTGCTTTCCTCGCTGCGCGATGCGCTCGACGGTCTTCCCTGCGGCCGCGCGGCGTATTTCCCCGCGTTCGAAATCCTGAACGACGAATTGCGCGACTATCGCTTTTACGGCGAAGACCTGGTGCATCCGGGCCCTCTCGCCGAACAGATCATACTTTCCCGGTTCGCCGAAGCGTTTCTCGAGAACGGACGCGGCGTGTATGAGCGTTCGATGCGTCTGAAGCGCTCCTCGGTCCACAGGGAAATCAACCCGGATCGGCGGTGAATCAATTATGTGCGGAATTGCTGGAATCATGAATCGGAACGGGGAGCCCGTGCGGGAGGAAACTCTTTCCGCCATGGCGGGCGCCATGATCCGCCGCGGCCCCGACGGCGAAGGCGTGTTCGCGAACGGAGTCTTCGGGCTTGCCCACCGGCGTCTTTCCATCATCGACGTCATGCACGGCGGACAGCCGATCTTCAACGAGGACCACACCATCGCGGTCGTGCACAACGGCGAAATCTACAACTTCCGGGAGCTCCGTTCCCGGCTGACGGCGCACGGACACCTCTTCCGCACGAATTCGGATTCCGAAACGATCGTGCACCTTTACGAAGAGGCCGGACTCGATTTCCCGAAACAGCTCGACGGCATGTTCGCGATCGCGATCGCGGATATTCCGAAGCGCCGGCTCATCCTTGTGACCGACCGCGCCGGAAAGAAGCCGATCTTCTACAGTTCCAGCGAAAAGGCCTTCCGCTTTGCCAGCACGCTGCCCGCGCTCGAAAAAGCCGCCCCCTTCGACGAAGGGATCGACCCCCAGGCCGTCTGGGACTATCTTTCCTTCCTTTATGTTCCGGCCCCTGAAACGGTCTACCGCGGGATCAGCCGCATGCTGCCCGCGCGGCTGATGGTCGTTTCGCCCGATTCCGACTATCCGGACATCCGCTGCTGGTGGAAGCCCAATTTCGCCGCAAAGGCGAAACTTTCCTTCGAGGATTCCGCCGCAAACCTCCGCGAACTCATGGAGGATTCGGTCGAAAAGCGGCTCGTTTCGGATGTTCCGCTCGGGGTGTTTCTTTCGGGCGGACTTGATTCCGCAGTCGTCGCTTCGCTTGCCGCCGAACTCAAACACGGTGGTCCGCCGCTCAAATGTTTTTCCATCGGGTTCGAGGAGTCCGCATACGACGAATCCAAAGCCGCCCGCGCCAATGCCGATTTCATCAGCCGCAGAACCGGAGGCGCAATCGAATTCCATCACCGGACCGTGAAGCCGGGCGACTTCGGGCTCCTGAAGCTGCTCGTTTCCGAATTCGGACAGCCGTTCGCGGATTCCTCCATTCTGCCCACCTACATGCTCTCCGCCTTCGCGCGCGAAAATGTGACCGTGGCGCTGAGCGGCGACGGCGCGGACGAGCTGTTCTGCGGATATGAGCGCTATCTTGCCATGCATCTGCTCGGCGCATTCGATTCCATTCCCGTAAAACTGCGCTCCGCCGTATGCAGGGGTCTTTCCAGGTTCCTTTCGTCCGCCGGCGGCGAACGGTCGTTCCAGGCGCGTCTGCGCCGTCTGCTCCAGGCTTCGCTTGCCGATCCTGCCGAACGCTCCATGTTCCTGATTTCCAAGTTCCCGCACTCCCTGAAGACTTCCGTACTCGGAGAAGCGTTCGAAAACTTCCGGCCCTCCCGCTCCGAACGGTTCGCCCGCGAAATCCGCGGAGCTTCCACCGTTGTCGACGCCACCGAAAAAGCCATGGAATTCGATTTCCACTGCTATCTGCCGAACGACATTCTCACCAAGGTGGACACCGCCTCCATGACCGCTTCGCTCGAGGTGCGCTGCCCCTTCCTCGACCACCGGGTCATCGAAGCCGCGGCGGCCATGCCGCTTGCCTATAAACTTCGCGGACGGCTCCGCAAGCGCATTTTCGGCGAAGCCTTTGCCGACTGCATTCCAGCCGGACTTGTTTCCGCGAAGAAGCGCGGCTTCGGAGTGCCCATCGCTTCCTGGTTCCGCGGTCCGTGGAAGCAGCATCTCCTGGAAAATCTCGTGGAGGGCGAAGCCGTCAACAGACACCGGCTGTTCCGCCGCGAAGCCATCCTGAACATGATTCACCAGCATGAATTTTACGAAGCGGACTACAGCTATCAGCTGTTCGCCATGCTGGTGCTGGAACTTTCCCTCCGCGGAAGGAGTCTCACCCATGCCGAATCCTGAACAGCTCCGGCTCCCGCCGGAGGAGGAACTCGCCGAGGAAGTCCTCCGTAGCGCGAGCGGTCCCGGCGGCCAGAACGTCAACAAGACCGCCACGGCTGTCCGTCTCACCTGGAATTTTGCGGAAAGCGCATATCTTTCCGCGAACGCGAAGGCGCGTCTGTTCGAACACGAACCTTCCGGGACCGTGATGTTTCTTGCCCGCGAATACCGGGACCTTCCGCGCAACCGGGAAGCGGCCCGGGCGCGTCTTTCCGCACTGATTTCCGCCGTGATCCGCGACCCGAAAAAGCGCAGGAAGACCAAGCCGACCCGCGCTTCGAAACAGCGCCGCCTCGCCGCAAAATCCCGCCGCGGCGACGTCAAGCGCTCCCGCGCGAAGGTCAGCCCCGAATGAGTCCCTCCGTTCCAGTCGTGATTCCGGCCTGCGATCCCGGACCCGAGCTGGAGATCCTGCTCCGTGCGATCGGGAACACTCCCGCAGTGCTGGTCGACGACGGTTCTGCGGAACAGACGGTCTTTGACCGCGTCCGTGCGGAATTCCCCGGCATTTTTCTCCTGCGGCATGACCGGAACCGCGGCAAGGGCGCCGCTCTCCGGACCGCCATCGCGTTCGTGCTGGAAAAGTTCCCCGGGTGCGCCGGAATCGCGACGGCCGACTGCGACGGCCAGCACGACGCGGAATCGCTGGCACTCGCCTGTGCGGAACTTGCGGCGCATCCGCATGCGCTGATCCTCGGCGTGCGTTCGTTCTCCGGGAGAAAAATCCCGTTCCGCAGCCGGATCGGGAACCTTGTCACGGCACGGGTGCTTTCCGCAGCGGGGATTCATGTTTCCGACTCCCAGACGGGGCTTCGCGGAATTCCGGCGGAACTGCTGCCGCTCCTGCTGAAGATTCCGTTCGACCGTTTCGAATTCGAACTGGAAATGCTGATCCTTGCAAAGCGTCTTGGAATCGAAATCCGGGAAATCCCCATCAGGACCATCTATCTGGATTCCAACCGGACGTCCCATTTCCGTCCGCTGGCCGACTCGTGCCGTCTGGCAAAGGTGCTGTTCCACCGGATCGTCCTGCCGCAGGATTCGGTCACGGACTGGAAGAACTATTACGAGAAGCCCTCTTTTTTTGCGCCGCTGGCCAGAAGGTTCGTGCGGAAAGTCCTGATTTCCGAAATGCGGAAATACGGGAAGAAGCACTGCACTGTCGCCGAGCCGGGCGGAGGCGCCAGCAGCTGTTTTCCCGCGGCCGCGGAGGCGCTTGAGCCGGCATCGTACACGGTCTACGACAAGTGTCCGGAGGGAATCGCAATGTTCCGGAGGAATGCGCCGCCGTTCGCCCGTGCGGTCGAATGCGACCTGTTCCGGCACGACTGCGAATCCGAACCGAAGTCCGACCTGGTGTTTTCCGTCGGCCTGATCGAACATTTTTCCCCGGAGGAGACGCGGCTCATGATTGCCCGGCACTTTGAGCTGTGCGCGCCGGGAGGCATCGTGATCCTTGCGTATCCGACCCCCGTGCTGATTTACCGCGTCACGCGGAAACTTGCGGAACTTTTCGGGGTCTGGCGCTTTCCGGATGAACGGCCGCTGACGTTCGGGGAAGTCGCCGCCGGCATTGCGCCGCACGGCGAAGTCCTGAGCGTGAAAACGGTCCGCATGAATTTTCTGGCCCAGCAGGTCGTGTGCGCCCGCCGGACCAGGTAACGCCGCGGAGGCGTTCTATTTGCTGTCCTTTTCCGAATCCGTGACGAAGCCGTTGTCGGCGTCATTCACCCGTTCCTTGCGGAGATCCTGAATCAGGGTGATGGCGTCTTTGATGCCGCCGACGCTGATCCAGATTGTGCACACGGTTCCGAGCAGAATCGAGAACGGAATGAGTTTCCACCACCAGAACTCGACCCAGAAGTTCGTCGTGAGCCATGTCGTAAAGACGGCAAGCCCGGTTACGGCAAGGAAGATCACCCACCAGCCCATCGACCAGGTGAAGGAGGACCATGCGATCACCTTGTCGAACAGGGTGAAGTCGGAGGTAATTCCGATCAGACTGTGGAAGGAGAACTTTTTGTCGGTCTTTGGCCCGACTTTGAATTCCGAATCCCCATCAGCGAATTTTCCGCGGTGGAAGAGCTTGTCGAAGTTGTGGACGTGCTTCGGTCCGAGAAGGGAAATGGAAACATAGGCGAAGACGGAGGAAAGCATGGTAATCAGGTTGATGTACTGTCCGTTGACGGGGAATTTTTCCGCATGGGCGGCGAGCCAGGCGCATTTGGGGAACTGGCGGAGCAGGAAGGGATCGATTCCTGTTTTCCAGTATTGCTCGATGACAATTCCGGCGATTCCGATCGTGGAGCCTGTGATGATTGCGGTCCATGCGGCAGGCGTGCTTCCGCGCCTCCAGTAGAGTCCGCCGATAATCACGGCGCCCGCGCCGCCGGTATAGATCGCACCTGTCACGGCAAAGTACATCAGGATGAAATCCTTCAGCTGGAACGTCATGCTGAAGATGAATCCGAAGAGCGCGACCCCGATGATGGCGCAGCGGAGGATGAACATATGCTGTTTCGCCTCGAACGGCTTCTTGCGGAAGGGCATCACGACGTCCTGGATGAAGATCGTGCCCCAGGCGTGGATGTAGGTGTCGTCGCAGCTGATGGCGCATGCGATCACGACCACGGCGAAGAGTCCCAGAAGTCCTGTCGGAAGCACTTCCGCCAGGAAGAGCGGCACGGTCATCTGGTCCGCGACGGCCGGGTCTGCGATGGCGGCAATGTGCTGTCGGACAGGCGCAACCATGGTCGCGAATTTTGCGGAGTGCATGGCGGCATAGGCGGAAAGCGGAATCAGCACCATGCAGAGCCCTGAGGCGAATCCGCGCCAGGAACCGATGATTCCGGACATGACGGCTTCATGCGGAGTCTTTGCGGCCGAGTTGTATCCGGAGTTGCCCTGCCAGGAGCGCACGCCGTAGAGAGTCCCGAGCACGCCGATCAGGAAGTACCAGATATTGAAATCTTCGGCCTGTGCCGTTTCGAACGGGTTGATGAGGGATTTCCCGGGCGGCGTGTTCCTGAGCCCTTCAATGATGTCTCCCCAGCCGAAGAACGAGAGCAGGAAGAACATTACGACCAGGAAGATGATGAGGAGCAGCATCCCCTGGAAGAAGTCCGTGAGCATGATGCTGATCTGCCCGCCGGCACATGCGATATAGACGGCGATTCCGAGGTAGACGAACATCACGAGCGGGAAGGTCCCGATGTGAATTCCGAAAATGGAGACTGCTTCCGGGAATCCGAAGAAATAGATGATGAACCGCGCCGTGACGGCGGGGAAAATTCCGTAGTTCAGAATTCCGGAAAGCCAGCAGATGAAGCCGGAAAAAAGCCGGAAGGAACGGCTGTACCGCATTTCAAAAAACTGGGCGAGCGTAAGGGCCCGCGTTTCCCGGAAGCGGTAAACGACGAATCCGGTGAGCGAAACGAAGAGACCGAGCGGAATGGCCATCAGTCCCCACCACTGGGCGGGCAGCCCGTTGTGGTAGGTCATCTGCCACACGGCGATGAGAGAGATCGCTCCGCCGAAACCGCTGGACACGGTCAGCAGATAGCGTCCGGCCAGCCGGTTTGCTGCCAGAAAGTCGCTGACGCTGCGATTGTACCGTTTCGCAAAAACGGTGATTCCGATCAGGGCGCCCAGCACCGCGATGATGATCACCCAGTCGAGCCAATGCAGATTCATTTTTTATTCTCCAATGTTTTTTGACTGTTTCTCAATTCTTTTCGCTTCCTGTATTCGACCACAAGTCTCTTTACTCCGATATAAGTAAGCGGAGTCAGGACAAATGCCATGACGGCTCCTCCAAGGAAGAAGCCCGCAACCAGGTCTTTGCCGATTTCCAGAAGAGCGTCCTGGTTCTGCTGCTCAATGAGATTTTTCAGAGCCTCCTTGACCGAAGCAAAGGGAATGTGATTTCCCAGGAGAAGACTTCCGAACCAGCACTGGGCCGGATAAATGAAAAAGACGGTGAAATGGTTGGTGAGAAGGGTTCCGAACACGGCGCCGATCTTGCTTCCCTTCAGCAGAAAGGAAACCGGCACGGACAGTATCAGCTGGAAACCGATGGGCGAGATGCATCCGAAAAACATTCCGATCGCCCAGCCGCGGGCAATGTATTCCGGAGTCGCCTTTTCCTTGACGATCTTCGTATACAGACGGAGCATCTTGTGCCTGAGATATTCTTTGAGACCCATGTTGCGGAATCCTGTTCTTTCTGGTGTTGTGTCCGTTACGATGCGCGGTAGATCAGAAAGTAGGCCGCAATGCCCGCGATCACGAGAAGCGCACAGAATCCCATACAGATTGCAAATTCGAGTTTATCCGATTTCATTCGTAAAGCTCCCTGTTCAGTTTGTTCCCGGAAAAATGATTTTCCGGTGTTCATGAACGGCATCCGGAAGAAAACTGGATTCCGGAACCGGCAGACAATGCTGTTCATGACAGGGGGCCTGCCCTCGAACGGAAAGAACGGGAATAAAAAAGATGCGTGCACCGGAGGAACTCCGAGGCACGCAGAATCGAGCAGAACTCCGCATACGGCAGGGTCAGCGGATCCAGAACCGGAAGTGCAAAAAAAGTCCGCGGAAAAACGGAAAGACGGCCGTTTCCGCCTCCTGTCGTTTCCCGGAACAGGGAGTCCAGGTTCAGTCCCTGCGCAGGACGGCAGTCACAGACGGGATGGTCCGCCGGCCGGATCACGCCGGCCTTCGCCGGCCCCGCCGCGGAGGCCCCGGATGGAGAAACGGCGGAGCAGAAAATCAGGGCAAGGATCAAAAACGGCAACAGCAGAGCCTGAACCGGCAGGTTCCGGATCCTTCTGGCTGTGGTTTCGCCCTTTTCTTTTTTCATCTTTTCCGAACTCGTTCCTCTGCAATTAATTTTGTAATATAACACCCCGCCGGAGATTTGCAAGACGATCTGCAGAGGTTTTTTCGGCGAATTTTCAGAAGATGGATGTTCGGACGAAAGAAAATTGGTCAACAAGAAGACAAGCGCAAAAAATTATTTTTGCGCAGGGCGCAGGGCTCTCTGAGTCCTGCCGGGGGGGCAAGGGACGGGCAGCCCATTGGAAACGCCTTAACATCAGTCATCACGCCGAACAGAGCCCAAAAGATCAGGCATGCCCGCCGTTTTACTTTTTCCCGGACTCCGCTTCCAGACGGGCCTTCAGCGCGGGAGAAAGCTTCGGCGGATTCTTCACGGGATACCAGCACTGCAGCTCCAGAAAATCCCGGATCTCCGGATTGTCCGTCCGGATTCCGTAAAATTCCAGAACGGCGTCCGCAAGATTCTTTCCGACGGCAGGCGAATACGGTTCCGGGTCCTGCACGGCCTTCCCGTATTTCTCATACATGGCGGGAGATTCTTTCTTCATTTTTTCACGGGATGCGGCAATCCGCGCCCTGTCCGACCACCGGCGGTCCATCTTCTTCTTTATTTCGGAAAGCAGGCGGTCGAACTGCTCCGGAGTCGTCGGGACCAGCGGAAAGGCATAGAAGAAGGAGAGCGATTTGAGCCGGACAGGGTCCAGCGGCGCACAGACCAGCTCCAGATACCGCTCCGAACCGCGGGTCGACGGAACGATTTCCTTCCATTCGCTCCGCACGGGATTCCAGTTCAGGACCATCGGCGTTTCCGGCGTCAGAAGGGTCAGTGCGGCTTCCCCTCTCCGGAGAAGCTCTGCACGGGTCTTTCCCTGTTCGGCGGGATTCATTTCCCACGGTCCGCGCTTCCGAAGATATTCCTCAAATTCAAACGGATAGATCCGGAACACGGCCTTTTCAACCTTGCCCGCCCAGCATCCGCCGGTTTCGGTAACGTAGCTGTGGCCCTCTCCGGCAGCACCGCTCAGACTGCTGAGATACCCGTGGCGGAACACGGCCTTTCTCCGGGACGTTCCCAGTTTCGTGGCGGACATGAGCCCCGTATATCCATACATGGTATAATGGACGTACAGCGTGATCTCCTGCTTCGGACGGAAGGTCATTTCCCACAGGAAGATGCTGCTGAACTTCCGGTCGCTGTCGTACGGGACGAAACGTACCGGGAAGGCGGCTTCCTTGGTGCCCGCAGCAAACGCAAAGCGGGCGGCGAGCTCCGTCTGGTTGATCTGGGAAGCGTCATGGAACCAGACCGCGTCGGTGGAAATCGGGAATCCGACCGGCACGGTCACGGTCTGGTCGGAAAGGTTTCTGAACCGGAACGTGCAGTGGAACTTCATGGGGTCCATGTTCTTTCCGTTCGAGCCGACAGGGTAATTCCCGCGCATGGGAACCATGATGACGGTTTCTTCCACCATCTGGATCCTGTCGGTGGAACCGAGCTTCGGCGCGGCGCCGCTCCCCCGGAATATCCCGGTGTTGGCAAAGGCCGATGCGGCCAGAATGGAAAGAAGTGCGGCGAACGGAACTTTCAGCATGAAGAAGTCCTCCCGGTTGATGCTCTGCTACTATATCATTGCAAGGAAAATAATGCAACAGATTTTCTGCGCAGGACTTATGCCGAATGGTTTCCGTCTCCCGGAGCATTCTTCTTGAAATGCGGTTCCTTCTGCTGTATATTCCGAAAACAACACGGGAGATTCGTTATGACCGCGCAGAAAAAGCCGATGGAACTCGGCGTGCTTGCCATGCTCCGGACCGATTCCAATCCGTTCGAAGTCATGGCCCGGTACGGCGTGAAGACCGCCCAGATCCAGAACTGGGACATGTCCCTTCTGAATGAAAAGACTGCGGAAAAATGCCGCAGGGACATGGAATCCGCCGGAATCCGTCCGGCCGCCTTCTGGGCCGGCTACAGCGGAAGAATCGTCTGGAATTCCGCCGACGGTCCGGCTACGGCAGGGCTGGTTCCGCGCGATCTCCGCGCCAGACGCGTGGACGACCTGAAGCGCGGCGCCGACTTTGCAAAGCTGATCGGCGCGCCGGCCATCATCACGCACTGCGGATTCATTCCGGAAAATCCCCGCGATCCGCTCTATCCCGAGACCCTGAACGCCATCTATGACGTGGCACGTCACTGCGCAAAACTCGGACTCGGCTTCTGGTTCGAGTCCGGACAGGAGACTCCGCTCACACTGCTGCGCACAATCCAGGACCTCGGGCTCGGCAACCTCGGGATCAACCTCGACACGGCGAACCTGATTCTTTACGGACGCGGCAACCCCGTCGACGCCCTTGAAGTCTTTGGGCAATACGTCCGCAATCTGCATGTGAAGGACGGCGTGTTTCCGGTGTCGGGCTATGTCCTCGGACACGAAGTTCCGGTCGGCGAAGGCAGGGCCGACTTTGAGAAGATCATCCGCAAACTTGCGGAGCTCAGGTTCGACGGCGAACTGATCGTCGAACGCGAAATCAGCGGGGAACAGCAGGCGAAGGACATCATGAAGGCGATCGGCTATCTGCGGTCGCTTGTGGCGAAATACGCGCCTTCCGCCGTCTGAAGAGTCCCATATCGCCTCCGCTCGACATTGCAGGAGGTCTCAGTCCGGGCGAACCGGCCTATCCGGGAATGCTTTTTCGTGCCCGCTTCGGCGAAACCCCGCGCGAATGCAGGAAAAGAAACTCCATAAAGTTAAAGGATAATTCTCTGCCGTCCCATAAGTTCCTGGAACCGCCATTCCCGTTCTTCTGTTCTTCCCGCAATCTCTTCACCGGCCGGCATTCATGGCATGGAACACGGCATCGGCCCGGTCAAGATAATGATTCCAGTCTTCGATCAGCAGATCATGATTCCCCGTGCGGAGAAAGTAGCTCACATCCGTTCCGACAGACTGATCCGGCGCCGGCGGCACGGGCGATTCAAGTCCGTGTTCCCCGAACAGACGGAATGCGTCTCCGGCATAATATGCGGAGAGATATTCCCCTTTCGGATCGGCCCACTGATCGCCGGTCGCACTGTGAACCGCAATCGCGCGCGGAGCAGCCAACGCGATCAGTTCGTGCTGGTCGAGCGGGAGCGAATCGACATCGTTCACTTTCGGCTTCAGAGAATCCGTGAACCACCATTCTCCGACGCGGCAGCGGTAATACATGGAAAAGAGTGTTTCGCCGTAGAGTCTGCGGCTGAGCGCGGCGCCTCCGCATCCGGAATCGTTCACGCAGACCAGACTGAACCGTTCGTCCGTCACCCCGGCCCACAGCGAAGTCTTGCCGAGACGCGAATGTCCGATGACAGCGGCCTTCTCTGCATCGATTTCCGGAACGGTTTCCAGATAATCCAGCATTCTGGAAAGGCCCCATGCCCAGGCGCCGATCGCAGAAAAGGCCTTCGGACGCGCCTTCAATTCAGATTCGGAGAAGAAAAGTTCATACATGCTCTGAGTCCAGCCGTCTTCGCGGTCCGGGAAAAAGTCGTGATACGAAGCAACGGCAACGGCATATCCGCGGTTCAGAATGGTTTCAAGCGGCCATCGTCTTGCCTGTTTTCCGCGTTCCAGAAAGTCCGGATCGCAGCCTTTTCCGGCAAGCCCGGTGATGCGGACGTCCGGCTCAGAAGTCACCACATGATTCCCGAAAAAAGTAAGTCCGACAAAAACAGGGACCTTCCCGTTTGCTTTTTTCGGGAGATAAAGCAGAAGGTCGGCCGAATGTCTCCTGCCGTTGTTCATGACAAAATAGAGGCGGATTTCACGCCGGACGGCAAGTCCGTTCAGGGCATCTTCCTTTTCCGAAAGAATGCGGTGTCTGACGCGGTCGGGCATGGGCGGACAGGGACCGTACATGACATCCATGAACATTTTCAGCAGTTCGGGACGGCGTTTCGAGTTCCATTCCTCCGCGTTTCTGACGGCGGAGCCATCGGAACATTTCAGCAGGGCCGGCAGATGGTACGGAGGGATTTTCGATTCGTCATAATTGGCAATCCAGGGAACAGTTTCCGGCATGGTTGAATTCAATTCCTTAATTTGAAGTTGATGTCCGAGAGATTGACTCCTCTTGCGTCGATGGGAATAATGTAAGCATCTATTTCCATTTTTCAAGTTTCTGGCCTGAAATTACCGACTTGGAGTCGATTCTGAAACAGGGACTCTTATCGGATAGGGCGACTGTCGGTCAAGTTCTTCGATTTCAGAATCTGAAAGCGGCACATCGAATCCCTTGAGTATGGCGATATTTCCGGAAAAGTACCATACCCCACCCCAGCCTTTGCCTACAGTCACAGGTTCATCATCTGCCTTCAGCCCGGTTTTCGGAAATCGGGAAACACGCGATTTTTTCCCGTTGATGAAGAGGACGACATAAACATCATCGCCCTTTACTGTCACTACGGCCGCGACGGAACACCATTTCCCTCCGGGAACAGGATTATGGTACACTGGGTGCTCCCATGTTTTCCCGTTTGACAGATTGAAATAAAGGTATTTCCCCTGGTAGAGTCCAAGCAGGAACTCATTTTTTTTGAAGAAAAGCATGCCGTTTTCCTTTTTCGGGTCGAACATTGCCACAGCGTAAAGGGTGCCGCCATTTTGGAGAGAAAATTTTCTGCCGTCCGGGATCGTAAGCCAGTTTGTCTTTCCATCAAATTTCAGGGAAGTCGGAATTCCGTCGGGAAAGGACGTTTCTCCCTCAATGATCGGAGCCGGGAACTTTCCTCCGTGAACTACAGCAAAATGAGTATAGTCGTAGTCGATGACCGGATCTGCCGCAAACGCTGCGGCATGGCAGATCGACAGGAAAGCGCTGCAAAAAACTGCAATCCTTTTTGCAGCGCGGAAACTGTTCTTCAAAGCATTGGGAATTTCACCGCAACATGCAATTTTCATTTCAATATTTCCAGCCCGCGAAATTGCAGCACGCATTGGTATTGAACCGGAACATGATGCAGCGTTTTCCGCTGAGAGGTTTTTTCAGCCTCATCTTGAATTCACGGAAATCCAGCCATCCGTCTGTGCCGGTCATCTTGAGTGTCCCGGCGACTTCCGTGATGTCATGGTTCGGTCCCGTAAGGATATCGACTGTGCCGCCGGCATACTGTTCCGGGACTGCAGCCGAAATTGTGATTTCATCTGCGGTTTCAGAGCCGAAATCTACCATGCCGTATGAAATCAGGGAGCCCGTGACAGTATTTCCGTAGTATTTCCGCGAGTCTACCAGTGAGCAGTTGTAGAAGCCGGATGCCTTGTCGGGGCCTGCAAATTTTCCGCGGCCAAGCTGAATCGTGCGGTGTTCACTGAACTTTATCAGTCTGTCGAACGATTCTCCGGGCGTGAAAGATGCAATTCCGCGCAAAGTCTTCTGAATCCGCCCGGCTTCGGAATATGCGCCGCGGACGGCCACAGCCGTACAGTACGCACCGAGAGTCACTTTTTTTGTGAATTGCACAGGCTTTTCCGCGCCCTCCTGACAGAGATAATCCGCATTGACGAGCGGTTCGACGACAAGCGTCTTCGGCGCAGTGTTCACAAAAATGAATATTTCGCTGCTGCCAAGACGGTATGAATTGGAAACTGCAGCCGGCATGGTCACAGCTTCGTTCATGCGGCTCGATGTGGACCAGTCTGTCGTCATCATTGGAAGCGGTTTTGCAAAACGGATCGGAGCAAGCATGTCGCCGCCGTTGAAATAATCGTTAAGCGCGAATCGAACATGTGACATTTTCTTCAGGAACAGGCGTTTTGAATCTGCCGGATGCAGTTCGTTCAAACCAAACTTTCCAAGTTTCAGCCCGTTTACGAGAGAATTTGCCATTTTTACGAAATTCGAGTCGTACCCGCCTTTCCCGTGGGTGTCGTAGACCAATGCCATGTATTGAATGCGTCCTCCGTAAACAGCCTGGAAAGCCGGGATCTGCCCCGGAAATGTCCAGCGCCATATGTGTCCGCCGTCGAACAGATCAATCCAGGGTTCGGAAACCTCTTCAGAAGTATGGACTTTGCCGGGGAAAGCCTTGCGGACTCTCTCAAAGAATGGGCGGTATCCGAGGGTAATCCATGCCGCCGGATCGTTGATGTCGTGCCCGTGTTCCCGGCTGAAGCAGGGGAATCCCTGGGCCGTCATGACCTGGTCGTGATATATGGCGTCTGAGAATGATGCCGTGTCTTTTATCAGTCCGAACAGTTCTTTCTGCCATCCGGCCGAGCACGGACACATTACGCCATACCCGTGGCGGCCGTAATATTCCATGGGGATCGAACCGTCAGAATTGCGTACCGCGTATTTTTTCCCATGGGAAGTCCAGCGTGCATCCGTTCCATTGGGGCCGTCGTGTTCGGACCAGAGACGATCGTCGAGGTAAGGTTCTGCGTAGCATCCTCCATTTTTAATATTGCGGCACATCTGTTTTGTGAACGGCAGCGGTTCGTATACAGGCCATCCGCCCTTCTTTTCGTCATACCACATGAACAGCGATGCGTATATCGGAAGTCCTATGTATTTCCTGAGGTACATGAGCTGAGCATAACGGGTTGAGGCCAATTCAAGCGAAGTCGCAGTCGCATCTACAGAAACAGGCACATTGCGGAACCATTCCGGGGTATCGGTCCTCGGCAGTCCGGCTTTTTTCCATACGGCTTCTGACAAAGCCCATTTTTTATGGATCATGCATGCCTCGAACCATTCGCCGGAATAGACTTTGAAAACGATTTTGCCTGGAGATTTGCAGCTGTTCCCTCCGTCAGGTTTAGCGAGCGGAATTGCTGCGGTCTGGCTCCAGACGAACTCCAGTCCGCCGCGTTTCCCTGTTGCCTGAAACATCTTTGCTGTTCCATTCGGATCACGCCATCCGAGAAACACGCCGCGTCCGCCGCCGTAATACGCGGCAAACTGCATCGTCATCGACGAACCGGGATACCGCCCGTTCTGGCCGTATTTGAACGTCTCCTTCGTCGGATTTTTCACAATCACTCCGCATTGATAGGGATACAGCATGGCATCGTCGGCAGCAGCACGGGGAATCCGCGTTTCAGGGAAAACAACCGAAAGAAGTCTGAAATCAGGCGTATTGTTGGAAACCTCAAGAGCTGTCGTAAAGCCGTCCTCGCCGACTTCGACTTCGGAACACACCGTAACGGAAACAGGCGAAGAGACATTCCAGCGGATCACGAACCCGCTGTCGGACGCTTTCTC
>CAZHPP010000010.1:0-20125 GCA_964534535.1 uncultured Victivallales bacterium
TCCCCGGCGGATTCGCCCAGTACGCCGACACCGTCACCTGGTCCTCCAAGGCCATGAAGGAAGCCAAACTGTTCGGCGAAGTCCGCACGGCAGCCTCCTCCAAGGAAGACAAGTACACCTACATTCCCGAGTTTTCCAAGTGGGCTCCGCTCGACCCGAAGGCCAGCTATCTCCACATCACCAGCAACAACACCATCTTCGGAACTCAGTACCAGAGCTTCCCGGATTCTCCGGCCCCGATGATCGCGGACATGTCCAGCGACATTCTCTCCCGCATGTTCGACATCAACAAGTTCGGCATGATCTATGCCGGCGCGCAGAAGAACCTGGGCCCCAGCGGCGTTGCGGTGGTCATCATCCGCAAGGACCTTTCCGCCCGCATGCCCGCCAACGTCCCGACGATGCTCCGCTACAGCACGTACACGGCGGAGAATTCGCTTTACAACACGCCTCCGACCTACGGAATCTACATGATTTCGCTCGTCACCGACTGGCTCCTGGAGCAGGGCGGCGTGACCGGAATCGAAAAGGTCAACAACGCCAAGGCCGCCGCGCTTTATGCCGCGATCGACGGCTCCGACGGCTACTATAAGAGCCCCGTCCGCAAGGACAGCCGCTCCCGCATGAACGTGGTCTTCCGTCTTCCGAACGAGGACCTGGAAGCCAAGTTCGTCAAGGAGGCCAAGGCCGCCGGAATGATCGGACTCAAGGGCCACCGCTCCGTCGGCGGAATCCGCGCGAGCATCTACAACGCCGTCCCGATGGAAGGCGTGGAAAAGCTCATCGGATTCATGACCGCCTTCAAGAAGGCCAACTGAACCTGACGGTATTTCTGACTCCCTGTCCGGGAGAACGCACTGAAAACGTTCTCCCGGATTTCCGTTCGAAAGCGTCTGCGGTTACTCCCAGGAGGCGAAGACATGCTTCAGAAATATTCCGTGTGCAACGGCCGCATTGTTCAGGGCGGCGCGGGAACGATCCCCGTTGAAGTCTACGTCATGCCCGACGAAGCCGAGCGCGCAAAGCTCATCGACGAATACGATATGAACGAGCACACGATCGCGTCCTCCATGGACCCCGACGAAACGCCCCGTATCGAATTCGAGGACACGCACACCGCAGTCATCCTCAAATACCCCAAGAACTATTCCGCCGAGGACAATTTTCTGTTCCGCGTGAAGTCCATGGGGCTTTTTCTTTTCAAGAACAAGGTCGTCATCATCGTTGACGAGTATATTCCCCTGTTCACGGGCCGGATCGCCAGCAACGTGCACACGGTCCAGGACGTGGTGATGAAGACCCTTCTCCTGACGATCCGCCACTTTGAAAGCCATCTGCGGGTCATCAACATGTGTTCGGACGAACTGGAGCGCGCGATCGTGAGCTCCATCGACGGACGCGAACTCATCAACATGTTCACCCTCGAAAAGGGCCTGGTCTACTATGTGAACGCGCTGAACGGCAACCGTCGCGTGATCGAACGCATGCGCGCCGCCGCCGGAAAGCTCGGCTTCACCCCCGACCATATCGAACTCCTCGAAGACATCGCGATCGAAAACCGCCAGTTCCTCGACCAGGCCGAAGTCTATTCCCAGGTCCTCTCGGGGATGATGGATGCAAGAGCCTCCATCATCAACAACAATTTGAACGTGATGATGAAGAATCTGAACGCGCTTGCCATCGCCGTGGCCGTGCCGAGCTTCATCGCGGGCGTGGGCGGAATGTCCGAATTCACCGCCATGTTCGGTTCAAATTATCTGATTTCCTACACCATCTTCGTGATGATCATGATCCTGATCGGCGTGGTGACGTTCTGGATCACGAAAAAATTTGCCAGACACTGATGAAACGGGAGTCCCTGCGATGATCGACTTTTCCAGAAAGAATTATGAAATCATCGATGCGCATGTGCATCCGTTCCTGGAGGACTGCGGCGCGAATATCGGCTGCTACGGAGTCCCCCGCTCTCCGGATGAATTCGTCGACGAACTGAAACGCTGCGGAATCGACCATGCCTGCGGCTCCGTCCTTCTCCTGAAAAAAGATTGCTCCATGGCGGACATCCGCAGGGCCAACCGCGCGGCGCTGCGCTTCCGCGACCGGTACCCCGGTTTCTACTTTCCCGGAATCCACGTCCACGGCGGTTTCGTGAAGGAGTCGATCGCGGAACTCGAGGCCATGCGGAAGGAAGGAGTCCGCTGGATCGGCGAACTTGTCCCCTACATCATGGGGACCGGCCTTTACAATACGCCCGGCATGCTGGAACTTTTCGGATGCGCCGCGGAAAACGGCATGGTCGTGAACATTCACGACGGCTGGCCGAAGGAAATGATCCTGCCCGCCGTCGAAAAATATCCTTCCCTGAAGCTGGTCATGGCGCATCCCGGCGAATCCGGCACGGCGAAAGAGCGCTTCCAGTTCGCGGCGGAACATGAAAATGTGCATCTGGACATCTGCGGAACGGGACTGTTCCGCTGGGGCATGCTCGAATATGCGGTGAAGACCTGCGGTTCGAAGAAACTGCTCTTCGGTTCGGATTTCCCGGTCTGCAGTCCGGGCATGAACCTTTACGGCGCGCTTTCGGAACATCTGACGGACGATCAGTTCCGCGATGTCCTTTCCGGGAATTTCCGGCGTCTCACCGGTCTGAATTCCTGATCGGGATACAGGTTCCCCGAGGGAACTGTTCCCTCTCTTTTATTCTTCCGGGTTAATCCCTCGCCCCTTGGTGCGGCGCGCTTGATTGACAGATCCAGCCTGTACCGCCGGGCTGATTCCGTTTGACGCTGCTTGTATGAATTTTCCAGGCAATGCCGGTTTTCCTGACTCGAATGCTTGAAAAAATTCCATCATGCAGCCCTGGCTTTTTTACAGTCTCGATGCCGGGATGTTAAAATTCAGGGGCCTTTCCCGAAATTTTTGCCGGCATCTGCCAAGCCGGTTCCAGCACCCGGATGCGCGGTAGCATGCCCGCCGGAGCCAGCAGCCGCCGGACCGCCGCCGCCGGAATCCGATTCTCGAACTGAACGACCGGAAACACCGGATTGAGCGCCGCTTGATAAGGAATGAGGTGTGTCATCACAATCTGCACCGGACGCGGCAGCCGCAGGGTTTCGTAATTGAACAAGCGGTATTCCTCGCACAAATGCAGCAGATCCGCGCTGTAAAGCAGTCCGTCAAACTCCGTATTTTTCTGCCACCCGTGCAGAAACCTGCCCAGCTCGTCGAAACTCGTCACGTGTTTGAAAACCTCCCGGCAATCCCGCAGCAGCGGCGCTTCCCCGGTGAAATCCGCCAGTCCCTTCAAATATCCCCGGCGGATTTGACCGTCGGAAGTATATCCGAGCGGCGCCAGACAGGCGATTTTCCGGCACCCCGCGTCCGCCAGTCGGCTCACCGCCTGATAGTAGAGCATTTCAATATCCGGGCACAGGAATTCCACATTGTCCGGCATCGCCAGATATTCCTGTTTCACTGCGTCCAGCCGGAAATCGCGCATCTGAACCAGCAGAATCCGGGCATTCGTTGCGATCAACCGCGGCAGCATCGGCAAAAACCAGTCGCCGTAAACGATCACCCGCCCCGCGGCATTCAGATGCGCAAACAGCGCCGGGTCCACATCATGCGCATTGTTGGAAGGCGACACCGGAATCAATTCCAAACCGCACCGAGCATCCTCGCACGCCCGCTGCAAATTCTGCACCATATTGCGGACCAGGTACCACATCGCGCCACAGCGCTCCAGCGGCCGGCACGCCAGCAGAAACGTGATGACCGCCTTGCCCGCCGCGCCGGGCCGGGTCACGCCGCGCGTACCGCGGCCGCGTTCACGTACGATCAGCCCGTCCGCCGCCAGCAGTTCCAGCGCCGAACGGTGCCCCGCGCGACAGCAAATTCCGCCGCCAGCGCCCGCTCCGACGCGAGCTTCCGGACCTGGCCCGGCGGGCCGCTCCGAATCCGGTTCAGCAGTTCCGCGTGAATCCGGCGCGCTTTGACATTGGGACGCATAAAATCCGATTCTCCTTGATTTAACTATACCAATATACCCGATCATTGGCAAGATGACAAATAATTTTATACTTGAAATTTGAATTTTAATTTTTCCTTCTTGACGAAATAACTGTACCAATGCTAAATTTTATACCAGTTGGAAAACCAATTTCATGTCCGCAAAAAAAGGATGACTTCAATGAGCAATTCCGATGGCAACCGTTTTTGGCTTTGGGGATACGTTTTGGACACCGTGCCCGGCACTGCGATGTTCGTTGACCACACGACCAGCTGCAGTCTGGAAACCGGCGCCGAATACCTCGGCTGCGACAACATTCTGTGGATGAACTCTTTGCACACGCTGGCCGAACCCAGTAAAAAAACTGGACGTATCTCAGGCATTTTAAGCAGGTCATCTGCGGGCTGACCCACCTCGAAACCAAAGGCGCGGGCCGCGGCGGCTGGCAGATCCATTACGCCGAAGCCGCCCGGAAGATCGGCAAACTGTCCCGGACATGTCCGAATATCACCGGCGCCATGATCGACGACTTCCGCTCGCTGAGCGGCCCCAGCATCGACATGACTCCCGAACAGTTGCGCGAAGTTTACGAAGCACTCAAGGAATCCAATCCCGCGCTCAAACTTTACGTTGTCATGTACCACAATATCCAGACCGCCGAATCGCTGCTGCCGTTCAAGAATTTTTTCGACGGCGTTTCGATCTGGTGCTGGAACTCCACCAACTACTTCTGGAACAACCTTTACGAAAAGGAAATTCAGAATTTCCGGAAGTTTTTCCCGGATAAAGCGCTGATTCAGGGGCAGTTTCTCCATGCCTACGGCGACGGCAGCGTGCCCCAGCCGCTTGACCAATTGGAACTGCAGTGCCGCAAAATCGCCGAACAGCTGGATCGCGGCTCCATCGACGGCTGGTGCGCCCTCCAAAGCGGCTTTCTGTGCCGCGACAGCCACCGCGCCCAGGCTGAAATGCTGCGCAATTACTGGAACTGGTATCGCAACACCCGCACCCGGCGGACCGCTGCACCGGACCAGAAATAACTTTTTAATTGAAGAAAGCCCGTTCAAAATATGAAAATTCTGATTTTCGGAGCGCATCCGGACGATGAAGTCATCGGCATGGGCGGCACCATCCGGCGCTTCGCCGACGCCGGCGCAACCGTCCGACTTGTCCACTTTTCCCCGGGAGCCGAAGGCTATGCCTCCCCCGCCGAAAAAAATACCATCTGCGCCGAACGAGCGGCGGAAACCGCCGCCGTCTGCAAGCTGCTGGGAATTGCCGAATACGTCAATCTTCAGCAGTTGGACTGGAATATCGAAGTCGACAATGCCATGTTATCGACTGGTGATTCAGCAGATCCGCGAATTTCAGCCTGACGCCGTATTTACCCATCACGGCGCCGATTACCACGACCACTTGAATGTCCACCAGGTCGTCACCGAAGGCTGGTTTCACGCTCCTTTGGCCTGCGCCATGGAGGATGCGCCCGTCTGGAAATCGGTTCCGCTTTACGAATTCGAGGTCATCACGCTTTTCCCGCAGCCGGGATTCATCGTCGACATCACGCCGACCATGCCGGCCAAACTGCAAGCCATGGCCGTTTATGCTTCCCAGACCGGCGTGGTCGGCGGTGCCGATCAGTTGCTCGAAGGCCGGGCCCTGCTGCGCGGCCAGGCCGTCGGTGTGAGATACGGCGAAGCTTTTTCCCGCTCGGCCATGCGGCCGTGCCGGATCGACGATCCGCGGACTTTGCTGGAACGCGGAAATGGTTTTAATCGTTCGCAATTTGAGGAGTAGAAGTTATGAACGCCAATTTTGACGCTGTCCTGGTCCGGGAAAATTTCAAACGGGTGCTGCCGATCCTGGAAGCCGCGCCCGCGGTGGACAAATTCCGCCGCATCGCGCCCGCGGAATATCACGAGCGCGCGGCCCGACTGTTTCAGGCGATGCGGGAAAATCAGCTGGACGTCGGGCTGGTTTTCTCCGATGAACACTATTGCGGCGATGTGCCGTACCTCTGCGGCAACTGCAACATCACCGTCGAACAGGTCGCCGCCGTGATCGGCAAAACCGGCGTCCACCTCGTTGCCGGGCTGGAGGGTGGTTACGTTGCCGAACAGCTTGCGCGCTTCAACGTTGCCATTCACAAGGCCGAAATCCTGCAGCTTGCCGATGAACAGTATCCGGTCGCCGCCGAACGCCTTGAAGCAATCGTCGAAGCCGCCAACGGCGGCGTCCGCCCCCCGGAACATCGCGCTGCTGACGCCCCGTCAGGTGATTCCGGCGTCGCTGGTGGAATACTGCCAGACCCGCATCGCGCCGGTCGTCGACGCGCAGGAACTCTACTTCAAGGTCAAATATGAAAAAAGTTCCGCCGAACTGGAGATGGTCCGCGACGCCGCTGCAATCGCCGATACTGTGATGCAAACGATGCTCGCCGTGCTGCGGCCCGACATGCTCGAAACCCAGGTCGCCGCCTGGGGGCACTTCGCCGCCCGCGAACTGGGGGCCGAGGAACTCGGTTTCGATCTGATGGTCGGCGCCAACGAAGCAAACCGTTCGCTCATCGGAAAAGCGCTGAACCGCCCGATCAACCCCGGCGACTGGGTTCATCTCGGCGTCGGCACCAAGCGCGACGGACTCAATGCCTGCATTCGCCGTTCGGTGATTGCCTGCGGGAATCCTGGCGAAGTCACGCCGGAAGCGCGTTACTGGTTCGATCTCGTCGAAGCGGCCTACCGCACCGGATACGACGAATTCCGCCGGGTCGCAGCCGGCAATCTGCCGGTGAAACTCCAGGAAGCGGCGCTGGTCAACTTTTTTGCCGCGCACTCGGAGGAAGTTTCCCGGCGCATCGGTCGCCGCATTGAACTCGAACGCCTCAAACCCTATACCGGCACCCACAACTCCGGCTACACCGAATGTCAGGAATTTTACGGGGCGATCACGCTCGATTCCGAGCGTCCCCTCGGACACCGGATTGTCACCATGCTCGACGTGGCGCTGCGCGGCATCGGCAATCACTGGAACGACGTGGCGATCCCCGGGTTCGACTATCTGGTGATCGAAAACACGTTGCTTAAGGACGGGGCCGCCGTCGAAACTGTCACCAGGCTGCCGCTGAACGTCCAATCGTTCGTCGGGGGCTGAAAACCGGAATCAATTTCCTGTTCCGGCAGGCCGCCGGCACGGTCGGACTGAATTTCGATATCGGCCCCGGTTTTAGAATAGCCTTCCATGTACTCACTCATAATCTGCAGCATTGTATCTGCTTCAGTCAAGTGCATGCCCGGTTTTATTTATGCGAGAAGTTCCAGCGCTTCGCCGCAGAGGTGCAGCGAACCCGTCAGGACGCTCCATGCACCGTTGTCGGCGGGGAGTTCCCCGAGCGATTCCTTCAGTGTCGATTCGCGCCACGGAACGGCGCCGCCCAGCATGGCGCCCAGCTCGGAGGGCGAACGCACGCCGCGTCCCGAACCGTCAAACGCCAGAAACCGGAAATCCTTTGCATGCGGCAGGAACGCGTTCAGGATGTCGTGCGCGTTCTTGTCGATGAAGCACCCGGAAATGAAATGCATTTTTTCGCCGGGGAAGATTTCTTCGAGCGCGGCGCCGAGCACGGCGGCGGCTTCCGGATTGTGGGCGCCGTCCAGAATCAGGCGCTTTTCCGGGATGATCTGGAACCGGGCGGGCCATTCGGCTTCCGCGAAGCCTTCGGCGGTGCGCGCCGGATCGAGCCCGAGGATTTTTGCGGCTTCCCATGCGATTTTTGCGTTGAGGCGCTGGTGGGCTCCGAAGAGTCCGAGCGTGACGGGCCTCCCGTCGAGCACGATGCGCTGTCCGGCGGGCAGGCCGTTCTTCCGGATGATCTCGAAGGGACCGTCGTAGTCCGGCACGGCGGTAAAGCGGCAGCCGAGACGGTCGGCGCGTCCGGCGATCACGGCATAGGCCGCGGAATCGATCGAACGCCGGCAGACGACCGGAACGCCCGGCTTGATGATTCCGGCTTTTTCGGACGCGATTTCAGCGGGCGTGCGCCCGAGCCATTCGGTGTGCTCGAGGGAAATGCCGGTGATGATGGAAAGTTCCGGCATCACGATGCTGGTTGCGTCGAGCCGCCCGCCGAGTCCGGTTTCCCAGACGACCCATTCGGCGCGGGCTTCGGCGAAAAGGACGAGCGCGATGGCGGTCGTGAGTTCGAAATATGTGGGGTTCATGCCGTCTTCGGAACGCATGGCTTCCGCCTGGACCCTGACTTTTTCGGCGGCGCGGAAGAGCGTGTCGTCGTCGATGTCATGACCGTCGATCCGGAAGCGTTCGTTGAGCTTCACGAGATGCGGCGAAGGATAGAATGCGGTATGGAATCCGCATTTCCGCAGGGCGGATTCCAGATCGACGCAGACGGAGCCTTTGCCGTTGCTTCCGGCAACATGGATGAAGCGGAGGGAATCCTGCGGATTTCCAAGCCGTTCCATCAGACGTTTCGGCCGTTCGAGCCCCAGATGAATGGAAAAGAATCCGGTTGCGTCGAGCCAGCCGAGACGCGGATCGGTCTTCATTTCAGAATGCTGGACCAGTCGGGCAGGGAGCACTTTCCGGAGCCGCTCACGATTCTGTGCGTCTTGCCGGACCAGGTGTCGACGATCCAGATCCCGCCGTTATAGGAGCAGACGGCGTGACGGTTGTCCGGAGCCCAGGAGGGGCTTTCCCAGTTTCCGCCCTTGGTCGGAATGATGTTGAAGAGCTGCTGCGGGGGACGTTTTGCCTTGCCGCCGGAAACGTCCGCCACGCCGATCATGTAGTTGCCGACGCGCGCGGAGTAGACGACCTTGTCGTCAGCCGACCACGAGGGAGAAACGCTTTCGCTGCCCATGGCGCGGATGCTCTGGGAAGAGCCGCCGTTGGCGGAAATGACGCGGAGGCGCGGACGGCCGGAGGCGGAATCGGAAACGTAGCAGATCTTGCGGCCGTCGGGCGACCAGCACGGGGAGGCTTCCACGGCGCGGTCGTTCGTCAGGCGGGTGAGCGAAGTGCCGTTGAGGTTGCGGACGTAGAGGTCGACCTGGTTGTCCTTGCTGAGCACGAGCGCGATTTTCGAGCCGTCGGGGGAGATTTTTCCGCCGGCGTTGATTCCGCGGAAGCGGGCGAGCTGGCGCATCTTGCCGGAAAGCAGGTCATGCTCCATCAGGATCGTATAGCTCTTGCCGATGAAGCCGTAAACGATCGTGCGGCCGGAGGGGTTCCACACCGGGTCGACCGAAAGACCGTTGTTGTGCGTGATGCGCTGGATTCCGCTGCCGTCATAGTTGCAGATGTAGATTTCCTTGAGCATGGGGCCGATTTCCACGGCGAAAGCGATTCTGGAACGGCAGATGCCCGGAATCTTGTAAAGTTTGGAAAGCATGGCATCCACGGCGCGGCCGGAGGCTTCGGCGGCACTGGCGCCTGTGCCCGTGAAGGAGGCGATCGGCGCACCCGCGCCGTCGGCCAGGTCCAGCCGGACCGAGTTCCCGTTCGCGCTCCCGGAAACGATATAGGTGGAAGCGCCGCCCTGGAGGACATCGAACCAGCCGCAGTTGTTGAGGTCGCCCGCGACCTGCTTCTTCATTTCAGGGGAACCGTTGAAGGCTTTGAATACGATGGTGTCGTTGCCTTTGAGGGCGTTCACGTTCACGTCAACCTGGGCAAAGACCGGAACGGCAATCGCAAATGCCGCCAGAATCGGAAGAAGGCGCATTGAGAGTTTCTCCATGTTTTTGTTGATTCCAGTAAAGTATCACAAGTGTCCCGAAAAGCAAGCCGGATTTACAGAAAAATTTCACAGCCGTTCCATGGCTTTGTCTGTCGGCACGGCGGGCGGGCCGCTTTCGCTGCCGGGCTCACGGAAGATGATTTGTTTGGCTGTGTACGAAACGTTGACTGTTTTTTCAGGGATTCGGGGGTCCAGGGGGAAAAACGGAGGTTTGCCCCCTGGTCGACAGGAGTCGACAAAAAGCGAGCGCAAAAAATTGATTTTTTTGCGCAGGGTGCAGGGCTCTTTGAGTCCTGCCGAGGGTTCAAGGGGCGAGCAGCCCATTGGGAATGCATTAAAATCAGTCATCATGCAGAACAGAGCCATTTGTTTTTCCCGCGGTGCGGAGGTATATTATCCGCCATGATGGAACGATACAGGACAGCATTCGCTTCGCGCGGATTCATGGAGGGCGCCCTGAGCGTCTTCCTGACTCTTCCGCTGCTGGTTTTCAGCGGTGCGGTTCCCCGCGCCGACTATGCCGCCGGAATCTCCCCGTACCTTCCCGCGTTCCCGCCGCTGTGGAAGACGGCGGCCGGAATTCTTTCCTTCCTGCTGCTCTGCGCCTCGCTTTTCATCGCGCGCAGTCGTCTTTCCGGGAAACTCCTTGCATTCTGTGGATTCGCCGTGTTTGCCGCGGCGTTTTCCGACAATCTGGAGCTGATGCCTGCCGCGGCGCTGCTGACGGGGCTCTGCGCCGCGGGCGTGCTCGCCATCGGCGGATTCCGGAAGGACTCTCCGGAAAGGGAAGACCGCTCTTCCGCCATGGGGAGCCGGGTCATGGGCGGAGCCGCGGCGCTCTGTCCGCTCCTGCTGATGTACCACGTGGGCGGAGAGGAACTGCGCGGCGCCATGACGCTGATCCTGGCATGCGGCGGGCTGCTGGTCCAGTATTTTTTCTGCCGCTGGGTCTGGTCTTCGACCCGGCCGGGAGCTTCGATGAGAAAGATGACCGCGGTATGGACCGCCATGGCGGCGGCCCTGCCGGTTTCGTCCGTGCTCTGTGCAGGAAATGCCTCAAGTTCCGTGATGATCGGAATCGTGCCTCCCGTCTGCGCCGTCTTCCTGCTGAACCGGGCGACGGGCGGAGAGTGGCGCTCGATGCTGCTGGAACACCCGGAACGGGTCCTGATCACGACGTTCGCCGGGCTCTGCTTCATGGGAACCCTGCTGCTGTGCCTGCCGTTTTCTGCGGCTCGAGGAGGCGGGATCGACGTTCCCGACGCCGCATTCACGGCCGTGAGCGCCGTCTGTGTGACGGGACTCACCGTGATCGACCCGGCCTCCTCTTTTTCCTTCTGCGGACAGGCCGTCCTGCTGATCCTGATTCAGCTGGGCGGACTCGGGATCATGAGCATCACCACAATGGCGCTTTCGATTGCGGGGCGCCGCATCAGCGCGGCGCAGGAGCGCGTGATGAATTCGATTTCAGGGAACGGTTCGTCCGACCTTTCCGCCTCGCTTGCGACGGTGTTCCGCGTGACGTTCGGAATCGAGGCGGCGGGGGCGTGCATCCTGACCGCGGCCTTTCTGTTCAGCGGGAAACTTTCCCCGCTGCAGTCGGTATGGAACGGAGTGTTCACCTCGGTTTCTGCGTTCTGCAACGCGGGATTCATGGCCGTTTCCGGAAATCTTGTCCCGTTCGGAGACTCGCCCGCGGTGCTCGGAGCCGTTTCCGCCCTGATCATTGCGGGAGGGCTTGCGCCTTCGGCGACGCTCGTCCTGCCGCGGTTTCTGGCGGGAAGGCGCGTGGAGCCGGCGCAGGCGCTGGTCTTTCTCACGACTCTGATCCTGCTGGCGGCGGGGTTCCTGGTCTTTGCCGTATTCGAGTGGAACGGCGTGCTTTCCGGATTCGGAACGGGCGGAAAACTCCTGAATGCGTTTTTCCAGTCCGTCACGCTGCGGACGGCCGGATTCAACACGGTCGACATCGGCGGAATTTCGTTCCAGACCTTTCTGTTTTCCGTGATCCTCATGTTCATCGGAGGAAGTCCGGGAAGCACGGCGGGCGGAATCAAGACGACTGTGGCGGGCGTGCTGTTCCTGGCGTTCCGGAGCACGATTTTCGGAGAACGCCGGATCGTCTTCCGTTCCCGTTCGGTCAGCCCGGAAACCGTGGTCAAGGCCTCGACGATCGCGCTGGCCTATGCGCTGGTCCTGCTGACTTCCGTGCTGGTGCTTACGACCACGCAGAGCATTCCTGCGGAGCGGCTGGTGTTCGAATGCGCTTCCGCGCTGGGGACCGTGGGCCTCAGCATGAATGCGACCGGAATGCTGGACGAAATCGGAAAGACCGTCATCATGCTGACCATGTTCACGGGGCGGGTCGGCCCGCTGACCCTGTTCATGATCCTGAACGAACACGGAAAGACTTCGCGGTCGGAATATCCGGATGCCGGAATTCCGCTGACCTGATTCAGACAAATTTTGCAGGGAGATGAAACCATGGCAATGCAGATTATGATTCTGGGGCTCGGCTCGTTCGGAATGGCGCTGGCACGGGCGCTTTCCGGCAAGGGCGTGGAAGTCGTTGCGGCCGACATTCGGCGCGAAGCGGTCGAGGAGGCCGCCGTATTCGTTTCCGAAGCGGTCTGCCTCGACGTTACCGACGAGGCGGAACTCGCAAAACTTAAGCCGGCCTCCCGGGATGTTGTGGTCTGCGCGATCGGTTCCGAATCGAAGGAGGCCTCCATCATCTGCACCGCGCTTCTGCGGCAGATGGGCGTGAAGATGCTCGTGGCCCGCGCCCACGACCGGCTCCATGCGCGCATTCTGAAGCTGGTCGGCGCCCACGCGGTCGTGAACCCGGAAGAGGAATTCGGACGGCGCATGGCCAACCAGCTTTTCTTCAGCCGCAGCATTTCTTCGCAGGATTCTCCGGACGGCGGGCTCCAGCTGATGGAGCTCCCCCTGCCGGAGTCCATGGCGGGGAAGACTCTGCGGCAGCTCGAACTTCCGCGCCGCTACGGGATCATCCTGGCCGGAATCGAGCGGGGAACGCCGAAGTCCGTTGTGCGTCCGGCTCCAGACTTTCCGCTGGAAAAAGGCGACGTGATGGTCCTGCTCTGCACCGAACAGGAACTCATGCGCTTTGCAAAGGAGAACTCAAGATGAAGATTTCCCAGCTGGTCCGGGCGGGAATCTTCCTGCTGATCGTGCTGAACATGCTGCTGGCGTTCGTGTGCATCTGGGCGTTCGGGAGAATGTCCCCGGAACTCGGCCGGATCAATCTGCGCAACGAACGCTCCCTGTTCGCCTGCGAGGAGATGCTTTCCGCCCTGGCCGCCGGAGATTCCCCCGATGCGCGGGTGCGGTTCGCTTCCGCGTTCGAGCGGGCGGGCGGCAACATCACAGAACCCGGGGAAAAGGAGGCCTTCGACGAGCTCCGGCGCATTTCCGGCGGGGGATCTTCCGCGTTTCTGCCCGCAAGGCGGACGGAGACAATTCAGGCGATCCGCACCCTTTCCGAGATCAACCGCACGGCCATGCGCCGGGAAGCCGGGGTCATCCGGAGTTTCGGAATCGCGGGCGCATGGCTGGTCGTGTTCGCGGCCCTGGCGATCTTCTGCGCGGGGGTCGTTTTCCGGAACATGATCACGCGGAATTTCGTGGACCCGTTCATGGAGATCCGCGACGTCCTTGCCGCCGATGCCGCGGGCGACCGCTTCCGCCGCTGTTCCGTGAAGAGCCCCTACAGCGACATGGCAGGGATCTGCGAAAACATCAACCGCCTTCTCGATTCCCGCGGAAGAAGCTGAAATCCCCGTTTTTTCCCGCCGCGGATGCTTGCTTTTTCCCTGTTTCCGTGGCATATTACCGGAATGATTTCAGGGAGTTCGTCTTGAACGGAAAACTTCACAGATTCGCCATCGTCATGTTCATCGCCGGGCCGCTGGCCGCGGCCATGATCCTCGTTTCCATGTTCACCTATCCGATTCCGTATCTGTGGCATGGACACTATCTCAGCGCGATGGGGCTCACGGTCCTGCCGGATGGAAGGCCGAACAATTTCACATGGCTGGTGTTCAATTCGGCGCTGGTGATTTCGGGCGTGCTATGCGCGTCCTATTTTGTGCTTCGCGGGCGGAATGCGGCGGCAAAGCCGCTGGGAACCGCCGTCGCCGCCGCCGGAATCATCGGCGGAATCGGCCTGGCCGCGATCGGATTCGTGCCGTACAACATCCAGCCGGACGTCCACAACTGGGCCACATACGCCGCTTCCGCCGGATTCGCCGCCGCCATGCTGCTGGGTCTGCTGGAGCGGGACGGCGCGTTCGGAAGCCGGGAAGACAATATTTCCTGGGCTCTCTTCACGCTGTTCACCGGGCTGGTCTGGTACGGCCTGGCCTGGCTCCGCGGACACGGCCTGATCGGCAGAACGCTCTGCGGAGAGTTCCAGCAGAAGATGATCGTGCTCTTCTTCTGGATTTACATGATGCGTCACGCCTTCACACTTTATTTCAACACAGGGGAAACTTCCAAATGACAGTCTGCAGTCTCATCACAATTCTTTGCCTGGCCGTCCTGATCTTCGTCAAGCGGACCGAGACTCCGGTCGGAATGACCGCCGCCCTGGCCGCATGCGTCTGCGGCGACCTGATCCTGAACAACCGCGGCGGGTCAAGGGAACTCTTCCTGGCCGGCACTGCCGCGTTCGCCGCGGCGCAGATCCTGTTCGCCGCCTATGCCTGGTCCTACGGAAAACGCTTTTCCAGAATGCTTTTCCTGATGGTGTCCCCGCTGTATCTGGGATACCTGGTCGTGTTCATCTTCCCGATCCTTTACGAATCGGTTTTCTGCACCGTGATTCTGGCATATTCGGCTCTTTCGCTGGTCACGCTGTGCACGGCGGCCGCCATGCAGGCGCCGCGGCTCCTGAAATGGACTTTTGTCTGCGGAGTCGTCTGCCTGCTGCTTTCCGACACTATCATTTCGTTCGATAATTTTCTCGGCTTCCGCGATCTTGACCCGCTGATGATTCCGCTTTACGGAATTTCCCAGATCGCGTTCACGGCCGGGCTCCTCATGAAGGGAAAAAAAGACTATGCCGAAAATTGCGCTGCTGCAGAACAAGGCGTCTGCTGACAAATCTTCCGCATTCGCCGAAACGGAATCCCTGATCCGCAAAGCCGCGGCCCGGGGTGCGAACATCGTCTGCACCCAGGAACTCTTCGCCACGCCCTATTTCTGCCGGGAGGAGGACCCCCGCTTCTTCGATCTCGCCGACGAAATTCCCGGTCCCGTGACCGGAAGGTTCGGCGAACTCGCACGGAAACTCGGCGTGGTGCTGATCCTTTCCCTGTTCGAAAAACGCGCCCCCGGACTTTATCACAACACGGCCGCCGTCATCGATTCCGACGGCACGCTCCTCGGGAAATACCGCAAGATGCATATCCCGCAGGACCCTGGATTCGAGGAAAAATTCTTCTTCACGCCCGGCGATACCGGGTTCCGCGCGTGGGAGACGAAGTTCGGACGGATCGGCGTGATCATCTGCTGGGATCAGTGGTTCCCGGAATCGGCGCGGCTCACCGCGCTCGACGGCGCCCAGATCATCTTCTGTCCGACCGCGATCGGCGGAATCGCCTCCGAACCCGCCGGACTCACAGCCCTCCAGCGCAAAGCCTGGCTCAACGTCCAGAGCGGACATGCCGTCGCGAATGCCTGCTACTATGCCGCCGTGAACCGCGTGGGAACCGAGGAATCGACAACTTTCTGGGGCACTTCGTTCGTCTGCGACTTCTACGGCGAACGGATCGCCGAAGGCCCGCAGGACCGTCCGGAAATCGTGACCGCGGACTGCGATCTTTCCGCGCTGGAAACCCACCGCCGCATGTGGCCGTTCTTCCGCGACCGCCGCATTGACGCCTATTCCGGAATCACGAGGCGCTTCCATGACTGATTCCGTGCCTTCCGCCGTTCCCGCCGGATTCCGCATGCCGGCCGAATGGGAGCCCCAGACGGGAATCTGGCTTTCCTGGCCGCACAATCCGGCCACCTGGCCCGGCGTGATGAATGCCGTCCAGAAGGCCTATGCCCTCTTCGCCGGAACGATCACCCAGTACGAAAAACTTTTCATCTCCACCGGGAACAAGCTGGAAAAGGCCATCCGCACGCTGCTCCGGAACGCCGGGGCGCGCATGGACCGCGTGACGTTCTTCCCGTTCCCGACCAACGACGCCTGGTGCCGCGACCACGGCCCCGTCTTCGTTACGGACGGTTCCGAGCTGGCCGTCGTCGATTTCACCTACAACGCGTGGGGCGGAAAGTTTCCGCCGTGGGACCTTGACGACGCCGTGCCGCGGCATGCCGCGGAAACCCTGAAGCTCCGGCGGTTCCGCATTCCGATCGTCTGCGAGGGCGGCGCGCTTGAGGTCAACGGTTCCGGCACGCTCATCACGACCGAATCCGTGGTGCTCAATCCGAACCGCAATCCCGGCCTTTCCCGGGAATCTGCCGAACGGATTCTGGGGAACGCCCTCGGCGTGCGGAAGGTCGTCTGGCTGGAAAGCGGACTCCCCGGCGACGACACGGACGGCCATGCCGACACGCTGGCCCGCTTTTTTGAAGAGAAATCCTGCCTGGCCGTCTCCGCGCCCGGAGTCCCTGCGCTCGAACACAACCGGAAACGGCTGGAGGAAGCCGGCATTGCGACGGTCGGCCTGCCGTGTCCGCCGCCCATCCGGCCGAAGGGCTGGCGCGAGAACGTGCTTCCGGCAAGCTATGCGAACTTTCTTCTGGTGAACGGCGCCGTGCTGGTTCCGACCTACCGTTCGCCGGATTCCGATTCCAGGGCGCTCGCCATCCTGCGGGAATGCTTCCCCGGACGTGACGTCCTTCCGTTCGACTGCTTTGACATTCTGCTGGAAGGCGGCGCTCTGCACTGCCTGAGCCAGCAGCAGCCGGAAATTCCTGCAAGATCAAACAATAAATCATCGGAATGAACGTTCAATGAATATGAAAGAAGATGTTCCGGAGAGCGACGGGGTTCTTGTGAAGAACTACCTGGCAGGGGACGAAGCGGCTTTCGATGCATTGTACGAACGCTATAAAAAACCGCTCTACTCCTATCTGAACCGCTTTCTCGGCAGCGGAACGAACGCGGACGACGTGTTTCAGCAGACCTGGCTGAAGGCGATCGCGAAGCTGCCGGGATACCAGAGCCGGGAAAAGTTCTTCTCGTGGCTCTCCATGATCGCGCACAATCTGGCTGTGGATTCCTTCCGCCGGGAGAAAACGGCGGGGGAGCTTCCGCTGGAGGACGATGCGGCCGCCGCCATCGAGGCTCCGCCTCAGGAAGCCTGGCGGGAAATGGACAGCACCGAGCTGGGGCAGGCCATTTCGGAGGCGCTTTCCTCCCTGACGCCCGATCTGCGCGAGGTGTTCCTGCTGCGGAACGAGGGGCTCTCCTTCAAGGAGATCGCGGAGATCCAGAAGTGCCCGCTCAACACCGCGCTCGGACGAATGAATTATGCTTTGAAAAATTTACGAAAGCTCCTGGACGGCTGGAGAAAACAGAGGTGAATCATGAACAGCAGCGAATTTGAAACGAAAGTCGGAGAAGCTCCGCTGCCGGAATGCGAAGTTCCGGCGATGCTCGATTTCGCCGTGAAGACGGCGGCGCGGCGCGCCCTCGCGGAACGGCGGCGTCGGTTCACCGTGATCAAATTTGCGGTTCCTGCCGCAGCCTGCTGCGCGCTGTGCTTCGGACTCGCGTTCTTTGCCCTGTCTTCCGGTTCCGGCATAAAGTCGAACGTCCAGGTTTCCGCAAAGGCCGATCCCGGCGTCTGGTCGAACGATGTCGATGAAAAATTCATTGCCGCCGCGGGCGATTTCGGAACGGGCATGGCCGCTTTCAGCAGTGCGCTTGATCTCACAATTTGAATCGGGGAAATCATTCATGAAAAAGTTCAGAACAGCAATCGTCGTTACCGCTTTTTTTGCTTCGGCCGCACTCGCGGCGCAGCAGACTCCGGAGCCGCAGGGCGGGCTTCCGCCGCCTCCGCCGCACGAATTCGAGCCCAGGCAGCAGGGCAAGGTGCCTCCGCCGCCTCAGCCGGGCATGAAGCACCCGCTGATTTTTGCCCTGGAATCCGAGGACTTCACGGCGAAGGAGCGTACGGAACTCAAGGCGCTTTCCCGCACCGATCCGCGCAAGTTTTCCGAAGTCATGCGCCGTCATTTCATCGAACGCCGCCGCGCCGAGGCCAAACGCACGCTCGAACTGCGCCAGGCCTGTCTGAATGCCAAGACTCCTGACGAAAAGGCGAAGGCCGTTGCCGCCCTCCGCGAGGACGTGAAGCGCAGTTCCGAACGCCGCATGGCGTTCCAGAAGAAAATCATTTCCGAAACCGAAAAATCCATCGAGATGATGCAGAAGCGTCTGACCGCAATGAAGGCCCAGCTTGAAAAGAGGGCCGCCGAAAAGGACGGATTCGTCAATCGCCGCGTGGAGGAACTCCTGGCAGGCAAGATTCCCGAACGCATTCTGCGCGATGCCAATGCCTCTCTGGAGACAGAAAAGCCGGCTCCCGAAAAGAAAAAATAATGGAACCCCGATATTGGTTTGAACGGGCGGAACGATTCCATCGTCCCGCCCGTTCGCTTTTCCTGAAGTGGAAAAGCAGGCAGTGTACGAAACGTTGAGGGATTTGCAGGCCGGGAAAAAACGGAGGTCTGTTCCCCGGCCGACAGGTGTCGACAAGAAAATAAGCGCAAAAAAATGAATTTTTTGCACAGGGTGCAGGGCTCAATGAGTCCTGCCGAGGGTTCAAGGGGCGAGCAGCCCATTGAAAATGTATTAAAAATCAGTCATCACGCAGAGCAGAGCCAAAAATAAAAGTCAATGACAGGAAAGGAAATCCATCATGAAAATATCAATCGGGAAAACCGTCTGCATCCTTGCCGGCCTTGTCCTCCTGTCGGGCGGAGCAGCCGCATGGATTTTCCTGAACCCGGAAGCCTCCGCCGCTGCCGGAAACATCCTTTGTCCGGACCGGATGATCCCCGTCGACGCCGTGCTCAATCAGCGAAGTTTCCGCATGAAAGCATACTTCAAGCGGCGGGGAGGACTTCTGCCGGACGGTTCAGCGGCTCCGGCCGTTCTCCTGTGCAATCTTCCGCTTTCGCCATCCTCGGGACATTCTCCGCACCTCAAACTCTTCCGGGACCGGATCGGCGTTTTTCAGACTCCGGCAGACTGGTTCCAGGTCAGTCCACGCTATGTTCTGCTCCGGGAAGGCTCGCTGCTTTCGGTTCCGCTGGAAGACGACATGAAGGGCTGGGATTGCGAATACACCATCCGGGAAGACCGGAACCGGATCCGGTATGAAATCTTTCCGAATCCGCCCCGGCAGCCGGACCACATCATTCTGACCATCGAGCTCAAAGACATGCAGAACATGCCGAAGAATTCTTCCGGCCCGCAGAAAGATATCCGTTTCCGGCCGTACCGTCAGAGCAGATGAAAAAAATGCCTGTCCGCGGGAAGCGTTACTTCCGTTCCGCGGCAGCAGTCCAGACGTTCCCGTCCGCCAGTTCACAGGGCCGGAAATTCGTCTTGTAGGACATCTTGCGGCAGTCTCTGATATAGAATCCGAGCTGAAGATACTCGAGATTCGCGGCTCGGCAGTACTCGATCTGCCGGAGAATGGAATAGATCCCCGGCGCACGGGACGAAAACGCCACATCAAAGGCAAAATAGACGGCGCTCAGCGAATGCGGCAGCAGATCGCACCAGGCCGTGCCGACCAGCCGCCCCTCCGGCGTGCGGTACCGCAGGATGACCCCGGGAAGCGGATTTTCCACCAGAAACTCGCGGTATGCGGCGCGCGTAATCTCCGTCTGTCCGTGCCGCCGCTGGGAATAGTCGCGGAACAGCTCCCAGTCCTCGTCGGTTTCCGTATATTCGCCGATCTCGAGCTTCCAGTCGGAATTGAGCTTGAGGTTGCGGCGCTGGGAACGGTCCGGATGAAACTGTCTTACCGGAATCCGGATCGGTGTGCATTCCCTGCAGGAATCACAGCAGGGACAATAGAAGAACGAGCCGTTGCGGCGGAATCCCCGGACGAGAGCGTTCTCGTATTTCGCCGCATTGAAAAAAGACGAGGGCAGAATGGCAAGACGCGACTTGCGGTCCGGCAGATAGGAACACTGCGAGACCGGAAAAAGTTCCCGGAATTCATCCGGAAACAGATCGTCGGCAATGGCCATTGCCCCGGAAAACCGAGGTCAGTACGTGCCGATGACCGCAAGGACCCGCAGCGTGCCGGGGCCCGCGTTCTTCAGCGAATGCGTCGCGCCGCCGCCCGTAATGGAGGAATCGC
>CAZHPP010000011.1:0-19675 GCA_964534535.1 uncultured Victivallales bacterium
AACACCTGCGTGAGGAGTCCGGGGCCGAGCTTCACGCTCAGCAGGGAGCCCGTGAATTCCACGAGCCCGCCGATCTTGAGTCCGGACGTGCTTTCGAAGATCTGCATGTCGGCGCGGTTTCCGCGCACGCGGATCACCTCGCATTTCAGACGCATGTCTCCAAGAACGGCGAAAGCCACCTCGTTCTGCGTCACGTTGTTTTCGAATTCGACGGTCAGCATGTTGCCGTTGACGCCGACGATCCGGCCTGTTTTCTTGAGTTCTTCCGCCATATCAGTCAATTCTCCTGTAATTTTTCATTTCGTCCGGCCGAGGCGATTCCGGAGGCCGCGGAGTCGAGATTTTCCGCCGTCTTCGAGGGATCGCGCGCCAGCCATTTCCGCTGGATCGCAAGTTTCAGACGGTAGCCGCAGACGCGGTCAAAGGTGAAATATCCGCCGCGCTCCAGCTCTTCGATCTTTGTCCAGCGCGCCGTGTCAAGCACGCGTTCCCGCTCCAGCGGGCTGGCCGCCGCAAATGCGGCCGCCGCGGCCGAAGCCGCCTCCGGGTCATACCCCGCCTTCCCGTTCAGATACGGCGACGGGTCCGCGCCCAGACGGTTTGCGCGGAGCCGCACGAGTTCGTTCCGCAGGGAGCCTTCCCATTCCGAATACCGGCGGGCGAGCGTGTTCCGGGCAAATTCGTCCGGATCGGCTCCGGGTTCGAGCTTTTCCACGTCCGCCAGTTCCTTCTTCGAAAGCACGCCCGTGCACGAATACAGGAACTTTTCCAGCGTCATGAAGCATCCTTCTTCCATCTTCAGGACGGGCAGCGAGGCAATCAGCGCAAAAAATGCCATGATTCCGCCTCCGGGAGCTCAGCTTTTGAGGACGGATGCGAGTTTCGGCCCGACGTATGCGCAGATCACGTCCGCCAGCGCCTCGTCCGAGAAGTCCAGAAACACGTCCGAGCCCTTGAATCCGAACTGGAGTCCGGCGGAAAATTCGCCGCCCACGGAAATCTTCGGATTCGACTTCAGGTCGGCGAGCAGCGAACTCTTCAGCGCCGATTCGAGCGCCTCGGCGTCCTTCTTCTGGACAAGGATTTCAAGCGTTGCGTCGCCTGCGGGATTCTTTTCGCGGTATGCCTTCACCATTTCAAGAAGGATGTCCTTCATCATCTCCGGCGTGAGCGCGGCGCCCGCGGAGCTGCGGACGAGTCGGTTCATGCGGGCAAGCAGTTCGCTCTTGAGCGAAATGAGAACGTCGCGGGCGGCCTGACGGATGGCGGCTTTGCCTTTGGATTCGCTGACGTCGGCTTCGGCATGGGCGTCCTTGACGATTGCGGCGGCCTGTTTCTTTGCGTCCGCCACGATCTTTGCGGCATCGGCCTTTGCCGCGGCGAGAATTTTTTCGCGTTCGGCGTTTGCCTTGTCGATTCCTTCGGTCTGGATTCGGTTCAGAAGTCCCTGTATTTCCTCAGCCATCTCAAGCACTCCGTGGTTAAGTTGTTCTTCGGCATATTCGGGTAAATTTACACTTCGGAACGTTTTTTTGCAAATTTATTTCCGCACTTTTCGTTCAGAAAGATAAAATGGAATGCACGGATGCCGCCGAAAGGAATGCGGACGGTGCCGCCCCCATCAATTTTCTGCCGCAATCCGGGGCGGGCACTGCACTGTGAATTTGAATCTCTCCGGATTCCGTGATATGTTCCAGCCCGGAGGATCGGCGGATATGGAATTCAGAAAATGGCTGAACTGGAAATTGAACTGGCCCGTCTATGTTCTGCTTCTGTCGTTCCTGCCTGCATTCGCATGGTGGGGAATCTGGAGCGGCGGAATGCTCCTGCGCTGGTGGCGGGCTGCGGAAGGATGCGTTCCGGAGTCCGTATTTTTCAGAATGGAGGAATTCATCGCACTGAATTCGCATCAGAACGAATGGCCGGGCCGCTGCGGAATGTATCTGATCCTTGCCGCATGCGTGATCTTCCTGCTCCTGCGCGTTTTCCGCGTGATCCGGACGAGTGTCTGGGCTTTGCTGATTCTCCTTGCCTTTGCATGGTTGAATCTGTTCTTTTCCGACTGCATGTGCCGGTCCATGGAGCATCGGCTTCGGAATCAGTGCAGGCACAGTCTGGAAACCTTCCGCCGGGCATTTGCCGTCTGGGGAAAGGAACACGGCGCATATCCGCCCGGACTTGATTCGGAAGACTTTCCGCCGCAGAAATTCTGGAAGGAACTGAAAGCCTGTTCATGCTGCCGCCATCTTTATTATGGTGCGGGAAAAAAGCCGGGGGACGCCCGGTTTGTGATTCTGGAAGACGCGCCACGCTCCCATGCCGGAAATTTGCGGCACCGTCTCTGGTCGGACGGCACGATCGATTCCGTTCATCCATGGGATTGATTTCCTGCCGATTAGAAATGGGCTGTGCACTAAACGTTTACTGTTTTTTCAGTGATTCCGGGGGCATGGGAAAAACGGAGGTTCATCGCCTGGTCGACAGATGTCGACGAGAAAACGAGCGCAAAAAAGATTTTTTGCGCAGGGTGCAGGGCTCTTTGAGTCCTGCCGGGGGTTCAAGGGGCGAGCAGCCCATTGGAAATGTATTAAAATCATTCAACATGCAGAAGCTAGTCTGAAGAATTGAAAGTTCGGGCAGTATCCGAACCGCAGGACTCAGTGCCGGGCCGCGGCTCGGTACGCCGAGGGCGAAATCCCGTACGTCTTCCGGAACCGGGCGGAAAAATACTGGATGTTCGCAAGTCCTGCAGAATCGGCGATCTCGGAAATGGAAAGATCCGTCGTTTCCAGAAGTTTCCGCGCGCGGCGGAGGCGTTCGGATTCCCTGCGTGCCGCAGGCGAAATTCCGAATGCCGCCGAAAATTTCCGGTAGAACACGGCGCGGGACATCCCGATCTGTTTCGCCGTTTCATCGATCGGGGTTCCCGAATCGATCATCCGGCATGCCTCCTCCATGCGTTCGTCCCGCAGAAAGTTCCCGGAGTGCATGTTCCCGCGCAGAATCACATTCTCCACAAGGTTGAGCGCCAGGGCGCGCCAGCCGGGAATGCGCTTGCGGTCGAGTTCCCAGGCTTCCGCCATTTCTCCCGCCGCGCGCCGGAAATCCTCCTCCGCCGCCGTGAACGAATAAACTCCATCGGAATGTTTCCGCCACCGGAGCCGCGTTTCGAACCGTTCGTCCTGCGGAAAATGAAGCCACATGAAGTCCGCGGGGGATTCCAGGGAAAAATAGCGTTTCCGGCCGGGCGCAATGAGGAAAACCGTTCCCGGCATGATCCGATGGATCCCGCCGCATTCCAGCCGGAGCGCTCCCGCCGTCACGGCGACCAGATTCCAGCCGAACAGGCGGAGTCCTTCCCACCGTGCGGAACCGCTCATGTTTTCCCGCTTTCCCGAAAGGAATCCCGTCTTCTGAAATTCTTCCTTCTGAGACAAAATCATAAATCTTTGAGACTTTCTATTCTTTTATTTTCCATGAAATGTAATATAATATCAACAACAGACAATATCAACCGGGAGAAGAGAACCATGTTCGACACAATGGAAAAATGCAGGGTGAAAATCAGCCGGAAAGAATTTCACGACCGGGTCCTCGGATGCTGGACGGGAAAAAACATCGGCGGCACGCTCGGCGCTCCTTTCGAGGGAGGCCGTGAAATGAACGAGGCCTGTTTCTACACGCAGGACCTGAAGGGCAAGCCCACCCCCAACGACGACCTCGACCTGCAGCTCGTGTGGCTTTCGGCGCTGGAACGGTTTGGCGCATATACTTTGGACGAACGCGCGCTCGGCGAATACTGGCTCGACCGCATCACGGCCGCCTGGAACGAATACGGAGTCTGCCTCTACAATCTGCGGAACGGACTCATTCCGCCGCTTTCCGGCGCCTGCAACAACGACCGCTGGAAGTATTCCAACGGCGCATGGATCCGTTCCGAAATCTGGGCGTGTCTCTTTCCGGGATCTCCCGACGAAGCAGCGCAGATGGCCTATTACGACGCATGCTGCGACCACTGCGGCGACGGCATCTATGCGGAAGTCTTCACTGCGACGCTCGAATCGGCGGCGTTCCTCATCAGGGATGTCCGCGAACTCGTCCGGATCGGACTTTCCCGCATCCCCGCGGGGTCCCGGATCGCCCGTTCCGTCAAGCTCGCCTGCGACTGCTATGACAAAAAAGTTCCGTTCCGCGAGGCGCGCGGAAAAATCGTCGCCGACAACGCCGATCTCGGATTTTTCCAGGCTCCCGGCAATCTCGGTTTCATGATGCTCGGCCTGCTCTACGGCGAAGGCGACTTCGGGAAAACCGTTTCGCTTGCCACGAACTGCGGCGACGATACCGACTGCACCGCGGGCACGGCGGGCGCGATTCTGGGAATCATGCTCGGCCGCTCCGGAATCCCGCGGAAATGGACCGACCCCATCGGCGAATCCATCCAGACCGGCTCCATCGATTCCTACATCGGGCATCACATCCCGCGCGACCTTGACGAGCTTACTCAGCGCGTGATCCGCCAGGCCGAAACGGCCGCATTCCTCAACCCGGCCGTGCCTCAGTTCACCGACGGCGAACCAGTTCTGCCTCCGGAATACATTCCCTCCTGGGAAAAATCCGTCCCCGCGGTCGAGGTGCGCGTCTGGAAGCGCGATCCCTATGAATTCGCATACGATCTTCCGTTCGGAAGGTTCTTCTGCTCCTATGCAGAGGGACCGTATTTCCGTCCGGGTGAACAGCTGAAGATTTCACTCGGATTTTCCACACTGCTCGCGGATGCACAGGCGGTTTCCCTGAAACTGAATCTCCCGGCCGGATGGAAGGCTCTGCCTTCGCCCGAATGCGTGCTGAACGCAAAGTGCAATTTTCTCTCCCGCGCCGAACTTACGGTTATCCCTGCGGAAGCCCAGACAAAGTTCGTCCATGTTCCGGTTTCCGTCAGGATCGCCGACCGCCTTTCGGAATTTTCGCTCACGCTTCCGTTCCAGAACGGGGGACCGGATGCGGCCGCGGCCGAATGCTTTCCCTTCTGCAGGGACTGGTGCGACGCCTGGAACAGGAACAGCATCCGCTGAGTGTCATTCGGCGCGGAGCCACACGCTCATCGAGCCTTTTCCGCGGTTGTTCCACAGCGCGTAAGGCACGGCCAGAAATGACGTTTTGCGCCGCTTTACGGGGCCGCTGAAATAGAGAGCGTCCGAGGGATTTGCGCCGCTTTCCAGGAAGGCCGTTCCGGCAATCGCCGGCGTGCCTTCCGGAAGGCCCTTCGCCTTCGCAGACGAAAAATTCTGATCGGCGGGAATCACAAGCTGAGAAAGTTCCCGCACGTTGTCGCATTCCTCCAGGCAGTAGACGACCGGACCGCGCACGAGCGCGATCTTTCCCGCGTCGGCGGCCACCCGGCCGTTCGCGCGGAGGACCCGCGCCGGCATTTCAAGCTCGAAATTGACGCGGTCGCCGCTCTTCCATCCGCGCGCGATGGAGACATATCCGTTTTCCGGCTGGAGCCGGAGCTTTTTCCCGTTCAGCGAAATGCTCCAGGTCCTGCACCAGCCCGGAATCCGGAGCGAGAGCGTGCGTTTTCCCGGCTCCGCCTGATTCATCCTGATTCCGACCGTTCCGGAATACGGATAGCGGCTTTCGATCTCGAAGGAAAGTCCGCCCAGGTTTACCGAGGCCGCGGCAGGAATGTGCACGGCGGCCTCCGTTTCCGTTCCCGAAAACGCCAGCGCCGCCAGCTGCGGGAAGAACCGGCAGAGGTTCGTGGGACAGCAGGAGCAGCCGAACCACGGGACGCGTTCCGCATAGATCGGGTTCTTGTCGCAGAAATCATGCGTGACCTCGAGAGGATTCGCATAGAAGAACTTGTCGCCCTTGAGTTCGATTCCGGAAAGGATTCCGTTGCAGAGCGCCGTTTCCATGACGTCCGCGTACTTCGAGTTTCCGGTGATGTTCAGCATGTCGCGGGAAAAGAGCGCGAGCGCGATGGCGGCGCAGGTTTCCGCGTATGCGGTGTCGTTGGGGAGCGTATAGGCGTTCTCGAACCGTTCGCCGGAGAATGTGGAGCCGATTCCGCCGGTGATGTACATTTTTTTCTGCGTGATGTCATTGAACAGCGTTTCACATGCGTTCAGGAGCGCGGAATCGTCCGTGCGTTCCGCCACGTCCGCCATGCCGCGGTAAAGATAGCACGCGCGGACGGCGTGGCCGACGGCCTCCGTCTGTTCCCTGACGGGCTTGTGCGCCTGAAAATAGGCTGGGCTGGCGGGGCTCTTTTCCACTTCCGTGAAGTAGTTTGGGGACTGCCCGCGCTCATTGATGAAATATTGCGCGAGCTTGCGGTATTTGGATTTGCCGGTTGCGTCCGCGAGCTTGCAGAGCGCAAGTTCGATCTCCTCATGCCCGGGGTATCCGCGCTTCTGGCCTTTTCCGCGCCCGAACACCTTTGCAATGTAATCCGCATACCGGCACATGCAGTCCAGAAAATTGCGGCGGCCCGTGGCCCGGAAGTGCGCGACGGCAGCCTCCATCAGGTGACCGGCGCAGTAGAGTTCGTGGTTGAACGCAAGGATTCCCCAGCGTTTCGCTTCCTTGTGGATCGTGAAGTAGGTGTTGAGATAGCCGTCGGGCTGCTGTGCGGAAACGATGAGGTCCGCGAGCCGGTCGAGCTGTTTCCGGCGTGCCGGATCGGGATGGAGAATCAGGTCGAGCGCCATGCCCTCCGCGACTTTTGCCACGTCCGAATCCCAGAAAATGTGGCTTTCGGACTGAGGCTTCAGTTTGAACGCCTCCAGACGCTTTGTCTTCCGGCACTGTTCGATGTTTGCGGGAATGGTCGTCCTGCGGTTGGCTTCGATCCGGGGAGCAAATACGGGATCGCGGAGTGCGGCCGCCGTGAGCGGACATTCGTTCCAATGCTTCATATGGAGTCTCCTTTTTATTTTTTTATGATGATACACCCGCTTGACTTTTTTTGCGAGGGTGCTAAAGTATCATAAAAAGAGGAGAATTCCGACTTGAAGTTCGATTTCCACAACGGCGGGCTTTTCATTTCCCGCGGCCGCGGCCGTCATGAAACGCGCGTGATCGACACGTTCGAGCTGATCTATGTGGTTTCCGGAACGCTTTCGATGTTCGAAGGGGACCGCAGGTTTGAAGCGGCGGCGGGGGACCGTCTCCTGCTGTTTCCGGGACGCCGCCACGGAGGCACGAAGAATTATCCGCGCGGACTTTCGTTCTTCTGGCTCCATTTCCTTCCCGGAAGCGCCGCGGCGCGGAAATTTCTGGCAGATCTTCCGCAGTGCGCGCCGGTTCCCGACCCGGGATTCTTTTCCGAACTGTGCCGTCTTGCGCTGGTCAAGCAGCGCAGCCGGACACAGGGGAGTTCATCGGCGCAAAAGGTGCTGAATCCGATTCTGGAGGCGCTGCTTTCCGACTGCACGGATTCGGAGAAAGTCCTTCAGGAAACATCGGGGAACCGCTCTCTTGCCGAATCCGCCGACCGCTACCTGAAACTTCATTTCGACGAGTCGATCACGACTTCAGGAATTGCGGAAGAACTGCAGTGCAATCCGGACTATCTGAACCGGGTTTATCATTCCGTTTACGGCATGACGGTCGGGGACGCCGTCCGGCACGCCCGCATCGCGCGAGCCTGCCGTCTGCTGGAGGAAACGACTCTTTCCGTGAAGGAGACGGCCTACGATGCCGGATTCAACGACGTTTCCCATTTCCGGCGGCAGTTCCGGCGCGAAACTTCCATGACTCCGCTCCGCTACCGCCGGCTCCACACCGCCGGCCACATGAACACGCAGTGATCTGCAGATTTAAGACAATGCCTGCGTACTGCGATATGTCTGCCAAAAGTATTTTCCGCCGTACAGCAATGTATAAAACGGGAAAATCCATTCATTTTTTTATATTGCATTGTTTGAATTTTCAGTCGTTGTATTGTATATTGTGATGTTACAGGTCCATGTTCATTTTCGAGGCTGTCATGAAATTTGCGATTCCGCCAGGGCAAGAGCCGCAACTCTTCAAACGGATTCTGCCATTTCTGCAAAGCCTGTTTTCTGCGAATTCCTGGATTTTGCGGTATCATAACTGAACTCTCTTTCCAATCTGGTGCCACTTTGGCAGTTTTGCCTACTGCCTGGTCCCCGATAAAAAAGACGTGCGCTTCTCTCTTTTTCCGCAGTTCCCGGGTTGAAAAATCGTGCGGATGCGTTATAATATCTTCCGTTCAAGATGATCCGTCAACGGAAAAGGTGAATCTGCAATGAAAACAAGTCTTTTCTTTTCAATTTTTTCTGCGGCATTCGTGCTTGCCGTGTTCAGTTCCGGGTGCTGCCCCATGCGCCGGAACTTCGACGGCATGACCCGCGCCGAAGTCGCCGCCGTCATGGCGGAAAAAGGCCCGAAGCGCGACGACGGACGTTTCATGGCCGCCTTCCTCGACAATCCTGTGCACAGGGAATTCCAGTACGGCATGTTCGAGTCGAAGGACCGCCTCCTTTACGGTCCCATGGCATCGAAGTCAGATCAGTGGAAGGTCAATTTCCATGCGCACGGGAAAAAATACTGGCACTACGATCTGCTGACCTTCGAAAAGGACCGCGTGGTCGATGAGCGGCATGAAAAAATGCCTTACTGGTTCTTCATCGAGCCATAGGACCCTCTGCTGGAAATCCAGGCAGAATCCGCTTTCTCCTGCGGCATCGGGTAATCGGCCAGTCCTGCCCTCGGGCGGGGCAGCCGTTTTTTTGCTGTCGCGTGAGAAGAATGCGTCACGGGCGAAGCGCTTTAGTCGCTGAGCGCGCAGGGGCTGGGAAGAGAACTTTCGAAGCTTTGCGGGAAAGCGGCGAGAAAAAATTCGAGCCGTCTACGGCCGAGTTCAGTTTTCCCGCAGGGCGCACCTATTGCCGGCACGCACAGGTTCCCGTAAAGGAGCTGATGCGTTTCACGCTCCAGAGACTGCTGCATGATCCGTTCTTCGAGCCTGTGAAACTGCCGTCCTATGTCCGTTCCGCAGTTCAGAAACGGCCGGATGGAGAAATTCTTGTCTGGCTCACTGCGTTCCTGCCGGAGCGGCGCGGTGAAAAAATCGACATGATCGAGGAGCCGCTGTCGGTTCCCGACGCGGTGTTCCGGCTCCGCATTCCGGGAAGCCCGCTGTGCAGGGTGCAGTCTCTGAATGGCGAAAAAACGGCCCTCCGCAGAGTGGAAGACGGCGTCGTGGAAATTCAGGTTTCTTCGTTCTCCGGCTGGTGTCTGCTGCGGGTGACGCCCTGACGGATCGGCAGCGCGGCCGCACGCACGGCTGAGGGAGAAGCCTCCGCACCGGAAAGGCGGGCTTCCGCAGCGGTTTGCGGAGCGAAGCAGGAAAATCTGTGAAAAAAACCGCCTTTCCGGCGAAAAACCATTTGAATATTTCCATTTCAGAAGTATGTTTCCGTACTCGGAGATATTGACATGGAAACAAATGCTGATGCCGCCGGAGCGCATTCCGGATTCAAGCTCAGATACATCTTTTATCTGATCGTCTTTCTGCTTTTCGTGACCGCGCTGGGATCATACAGCGCGGGCGACCGCGCCGTGCTCGACGGCGGAAGTCTGGCCCCCCTTCACAACTACATCGGTCCGGTGGGCGCCACCGTTTCGGGCGCGCTCATCATGTTTTTCGGACTGGCCGTCTATCCGCTGACGATCTTCCTGCTGCTGTGCCTGTGGCGCGGCTTCATGAAGGCGCCCGTATCGCGCGGAAACGGCTACTACTGGGGGCTGATCGGCGTGATCCTCGGCGCGACCATGCTGTTCGCCATGTGGCCGCGGAGCTTCCTTTCCGTGACGGAGAAACTGGGGCTCGGCCGCGCCGGAGCGCCGGATTTCGCGCTTTCGGGCGGTGTGCTGGGGCAGTGGCTCTGCGCGCCGGATACCCGCTACATTCCCGGCGGAATCATCCGCCGCCAGATCGGGCTTGTGGGGAGCATGATCGTTTCGATCACGTTCCTGCTTGCGGGGCTCATTGCAATTTTTCTTTCCGACTGGAAGGAGATTCTCTTCAAGGGCGTGAGCTTCCAGCTGAAGCTGAAGACCGCATCGGAAAAGAAGTCCGAAAACAGCGATCTTCCCGCCCCGCCGGAGGCCGATTCCGAACCCGTTCCGGAAAAACAGCCGGAAGAAAAGCCTGCTGATGAAACACAGTCCGCCCCAGCCGCGGACCTTCCGCCGGAAGAAGCGCCTGCCGCCGCTGAAAAAATCCCGGAAGAGAAGGTGGAATCTGACGAAATCCGGAGTGTCCGTTCGGCTGCCGGTTCCCAGCTGCCGCAGGATCACAGGGAGGACGTCGAGTCCGAAGCCGTTCCGCTGACGGTCGTCAACGGCAAGAACGGCATGAAAGGCGCATCCGCCAGCACTTCGCCGGAACTTACGCATGCGGAGAATGCAAAGTCCGCGCCGGCGCCGGAAAAATTCGACTATGTCCTTCCGAACGAACGTCTGTTCGACCAGCCCAAGGAAGTCGCGAACGAGGATACCGAGCATCTGGAGCATTCGCAGAATGTGCTTCAGTCGACCCTGGACGACTTCCACATTGCGGGGCATGTGATGCGCGCCGTGGTCGGACCGCGCGTGACCCGTTTCGAAATCACGCTCGATCCGGGCGTCAAGACGACGCTCGTGACAGGAATCGAATCCAACATCGCCATGAACATGAAGGCCGAAAGCGTGCGGATTCTTGCGCCGGTCCAGGGCGAGGACTGCGTCGGTGTGGAAGTGCCGAACAAGGTCTCCAGCATCGTCTACATCCGTTCGATTCTCGAATCGGAGGAATGGAAGAAGATGAAGGGGTCGGCGGGAAGCATTCCGATCATTCTGGGACGGGATGTTTCCGGGCGTTCGGTCGTGACCAACCTCGCCAAGGCGCCGCACCTGCTGATCGCCGGATCCACCGGCAGCGGAAAATCCGTCTGCATGAATTCGCTCATCATGAGCCTGCTGATGAAGTTCACTCCGTGGGAGCTCCAGCTGATCCTGGTCGACCCGAAGCGCGTGGAACTCGCCATGTACGCCACGATTCCGCACCTGATCACGCCGATCGTGAACGAGCCCAAGCAGGTGCCGCTGGCGCTGCGCTGGGCCGATGCCGAAATGGAGCACCGCTACACGCTCATGGCGGCCGTCAAGGCCAAGAATCTTGAAACCTTCAACTCGCGTCCTGTTTCCGAAACGCCGGCCCTGGACGAAACGGGAACCCCCGTTCCGCAGAAGATGCCGCTGCTCGTCGTCATCATCGACGAGCTGGCCGACATCATGATGACCGACGCCAAGAAGGACGTTGAAATGTACATCTGCCGGATCGCGCAGAAGGGCCGTGCCGCCGGCATTCACCTGGTGATCGCCACTCAGACCCCGAGAAAAGACATCATCACCGGACTCATCAAGGCCAACCTTCCCACGAAGATCGCGTTCCGCGTGACGTCGGGAATCGACAGCCGCGTGATTCTGGACGCGATGGGCGCGGAAACGCTGCTGGGCTACGGCGACATGCTGTTTCTGCGTCCGGGCAACAGCCCCGAACGCGTTCAGGGCACGCTCGTCGGCGATCCCGAAATCCAGCGCGTGGTGGACTTCATTTCCCCGCAGGTTCCGCAGCACTTCAATACGGAAGTCGTCAAGGAGACCGAGGTCGTTGACGGCAACGAGCAGGATACCGCGGACTGCAAGGCGAAGCGCCGCGAGGCCGAGGAGGATGACGAGGAGCACGAGGTCAGTCTTCAGGGATTCTCCGACGGGAAGATCCGCGAGGTCGCGAAGAAGCATCTCCAGTCCGGCGATTCGGACCTGTTCCGGCGCGCGCTGGAAGTGGTGCTTGAGGATAAAATGGTCAGCATCTCCTATCTTCAGCGGAAGCTGGGGATCGGCTACAACAAGTCTGCCGAGATCATCGAGGACATGGAAAAACGCGGAATCGTGAGCAAGCCGCTGGGCGGAGGCCAGAAACGCGAAATCCTCATTCTCGGCGAACTGATGGAAACAAACCAGATACAACAATAACCCACAGGCGGGTCGAAGCATGAATACGGAAGAGAAATCGGAAACTCCGCGTCAGGTGACGGATCTGTTCGGCAGAGTGAAAACGGTTCAGCAGAATCCGGCGGCGTCGCCGGAGCCGCAGCGCGCGGCCGCGCCGGCGCCGGAAAAATTCGACTATGTCCTTCCGAACGAACGTCTGTTCGACCAGCCCAAGGAAGTCGCGAACGAGGATACCGAGCATCTGGAGCATTCGCAGAATGTGCTTCAGTCGACCCTGGACGACTTCCACATTGCGGGGCATGTGATGCGCGCCGTGGTCGGACCGCGCGTGACCCGTTTCGAAATCACGCTCGATCCGGGCGTCAAGACGACGCTCGTGACAGGAATCGAATCCAACATCGCCATGAACATGAAGGCCGAAAGCGTGCGGATTCTTGCGCCGGTCCAGGGCGAGGACTGCGTCGGTGTGGAAGTGCCGAACAAGGTCTCCAGCATCGTCTACATCCGTTCGATTCTCGAATCGGAGGAATGGAAGAAGATGAAGGGGTCGGCGGGAAGCATTCCGATCATTCTGGGACGGGATGTTTCCGGGCGTTCGGTCGTGACCAACCTCGCCAAGGCGCCGCACCTGCTGATCGCCGGATCCACCGGCAGCGGAAAATCCGTCTGCATGAATTCGCTCATCATGAGCCTGCTGATGAAGTTCACTCCGTGGGAGCTCCAGCTGATCCTGGTCGACCCGAAGCGCGTGGAACTCGCCATGTACGCCACGATTCCGCACCTGATCACGCCGATCGTGAACGAGCCCAAGCAGGTGCCGCTGGCGCTGCGCTGGGCCGATGCCGAAATGGAGCACCGCTACACGCTCATGGCGGCCGTCAAGGCCAAGAATCTTGAAACCTTCAACTCGCGTCCTGTTTCCGAAACGCCGGCCCTGGACGAAACGGGAACCCCCGTTCCGCAGAAGATGCCGCTGCTCGTCGTCATCATCGACGAGCTGGCCGACATCATGATGACCGACGCCAAGAAGGACGTTGAAATGTACATCTGCCGGATCGCGCAGAAGGGCCGTGCCGCCGGCATTCACCTGGTGATCGCCACTCAGACCCCGAGAAAAGACATCATCACCGGACTCATCAAGGCCAACCTTCCCACGAAGATCGCGTTCCGCGTGACGTCGGGAATCGACAGCCGCGTGATTCTGGACGCGATGGGCGCGGAAACGCTGCTGGGCTACGGCGACATGCTGTTTCTGCGTCCGGGCAACAGCCCCGAACGCGTTCAGGGCACGCTCGTCGGCGATCCCGAAATCCAGCGCGTGGTGGACTTCATTTCCCCGCAGGTTCCGCAGCACTTCAATACGGAAGTCGTCAAGGAGACCGAGGTCGTTGACGGCAACGAGCAGGATACCGCGGACTGCAAGGCGAAGCGCCGCGAGGCCGAGGAGGATGACGAGGAGCACGAGGTCAGTCTTCAGGGATTCTCCGACGGGAAGATCCGCGAGGTCGCGAAGAAGCATCTCCAGTCCGGCGATTCGGACCTGTTCCGGCGCGCGCTGGAAGTGGTGCTTGAGGATAAAATGGTCAGCATCTCCTATCTTCAGCGGAAGCTGGGGATCGGCTACAACAAGTCTGCCGAGATCATCGAGGACATGGAAAAACGCGGAATCGTGAGCAAGCCGCTGGGCGGAGGCCAGAAACGCGAAATCCTCATTCTCGGCGAACTGATGGAAACAAACCAGATACAACAATAACCCACAGGCGGTCGAAGCATGAATACGGAAAAGAAATCGGAAACTCCGCGTCAGGTGACGGATCTGTTCGGCAATGTGAAAACGGTTCAGCAGAATCCGGCGGCGTCGCCGGAGCCGGCCCAGCTGTTCAGCGATTCGAAGCCGGAGCCGCAGCGCGCGTCCGCGCCGGCGGAATCCGCCCCCGCGGAACAGGAAACCGTCATCGAGAACAAGGTCGAAGCAGGGGAAAAGCATCCGTCCGTGATCCCCGAGCCGCCCGCGGCGGAGGAAACAATCGTGACCCCGCCCGCGGAGCCCCGCTTCAAGGCCGTCAAGGATGCGCCGCATCCGGCGGAACCCGTCATTGTGAAGGGCAGCGCGCCCGCAGCCGGGACTCCGGAATTCCGCCAGCCGGCCCCCGCTCCCGAAAAATCCGCCGCCTTTACCGAAAAACCGGCCGAAAAGCCGCGTTTCGTCAAGGCTGCTTCCGATTCCAACGCAAAGAAAATTCCCGTCCGCGGGAAATTCCTTTCCCTGGATCCCGACGACGAAAAGCTTCCGCTCGGCGAGCTCATGAAGTCCGTCCGCGCGAAAACGGGCCTTTCCACGCAGGACGTCACGCAGGCCACGCGCATCAAGCGCGGATATGTCGAGGCGATCGAAGCCGACAACTACAAAGCCCTGCCGGAAGGCGTCTTCCCGGTGGCCTATGTGCGCACGCTCTGCGAACTCTACTGTCTTGACCAGGCGGGGCGCGATGCCGCTGTGAAGAAGGCGTCGCTCATCCAGAAGAAGCAGGAAATCCCGGACAAGCTCTGCAAGGACATCAACGAAACGGTCCAGAAGAACGAGGCCGAGGAAAAGCGCGTGAAGAAGATTTTCCTGACGGCCGGAATTGCGATTCTGGTATTTCTGGCCGCGGTGATTGCGCTGGTCCTGATTCTGGTGCTGAGGCCGAGGACCCCGGCAATGCCGCCTCCGGGCGGCGCAACGGTCCGGCACATCCGCACGATCGCGCCGGAAACGCTGGAAAAGCTTTCTCCTCAGCCGGTGCCTGTGACGCACGAACTCCAGGTTCCGCAGAACAGTTCATCCCGGTGAACGGCAGGGGGCGTCCATGCTGATACAGTGTCCGGAATGCGGGGGCGTGGTTTCCGACCGCGCGGTCGCGTGTCCGCACTGCGGATATCCGCTGCGGAACGTGGAACGCAAGACATTCGAATCGGGCCATGTGTCCGATCCGGTTCCGGTCGTGCGCGCGCCCGATCCTCTTCCGCCCGCCGAGGCGGCGGATTCGGACACGTTCATTGTGCCGCCCGATCCCGAACCGCCGAAGAAGGTTCCCGAATTCCGCCGCAGGGAGCCCGCGCCAGCTCCGCGTCCCGCCGCAGCGTTTGCGGATGACGACAAGACGGTCCGGCTCAAGCCCCGGCGCGAGGAAGAGCCCGCGGCTCCGGAAAAGAATCCTGACGATTCCATCCTTTATGACGAACGGTTTGAATTTTCCAAACCGAAGCCGAAGCGTTCGGCCGCAGGCTGTCTGGTTTCCTTCATCAAGATCGTCTGCTGGACCGTGCTTACGCTGATCCTGATTCTTGCGGTGTTTTATTTCGCCATTCTCTTCAACTGGTTCGGCGCCAATGCGTGGCTGCGTTCTCTGGCCGAAGTCGATTCCGGCACGGGATCGCATTCGGATCGGTCTTCGGAGCGCATCATGGTCAAGTATTATCTGCTGAAGACCGTGAATTCGATCGACGGCAAGGTCGAGGAGCCCGCCAAGCCGGCGCCGAAGGAACCGGAGCAGACGCCTCTGCCCGAACTTCCGCAGTAAACGGCGTTCACGGTTCCCGCAGTTCGTAGATCAGTGCCCGTCCCGGGCATTCCGTGCGGCGCAGAATCCCGTCCTTTTCGAGCTTCAGCAGGGAATTCAGCAGGGCGGCGCAGCGGTCCAGATGCGGCCGGCTCAAGTCCGGATCGTTCCCCGGGACGCGGAAATAAAGCCTTTCTGCGCCCGAATTCTTCATGGTTTCCAGAACCTTTTCCGGCGTGAATCCGTCCGGCGGAGTGAAATATGCGCTCTGGAAGAACGGGGTCGCGATCACGCAGGTCTGCGGCAGGTAGAGCGTGCGTTCCTCGAACAGCAGAAGGGTCTTCCCGCGGAACCGCCGCAGAAGATCGGCGGAAGGCAGATACGAATCCCCTGTTTCCGTGTAGAGATGGTCGACCCGCGCACCCGACCAGCGCCACCGCGCCAGCGCCGCCGCGGGATAATTCGTGGAAAACAGCATGAAGATCGAAACGACTCCCAGCAGAAGGGCAAGCCCCGTCTTCAGACGGATTCCGCATCCGGAAAGAAAACATCCGGCTCCGATCGCGGCATACACGGCGAGCGGCAGCAGGAACCGGCTCTGCTGGGCCGCCGCGATCCAGCAGAAGTAAAGCACCGCGGGAATCCACAGCAGCGGCAGGACCGCTTTCGCGCCGGAGTCCCGGAAACGCAGAACCGCGAATGCCGCCGCAAACGCCAGAAGCGGAAACCACTGCCAGCCGAACGAACCGTCGAACAGTTCGTCGTACGGCGGAATTCCCAGCAGGAATGGCGCGGTGAACCAGACCGTTCCGGAAGAACTTCCGAACACGGCGCCTCCGACCGCATGGTGGAAGGCGGACATTTCGAGCATTGCGGCATCGTGTCCGAACAGGAATCCGAAATACGGATAGAGCGGATTGCCCGTGAGGATCAGCGGCCGCAGAAAGAAGGGCAGGGCGCAGAGAAATCCTCCGAGCGCGAATCCGAGCGTGAAACGGCCTTTCTTCCGAGCGGCGAGGATTCCGGGAAGGAACAGGGCCGGGATCAGGAATCCGCCCGTGAGCTTTACGGCGAATGCGGCTCCGGCGCAGAATCCGGTCCATTCCCCCGGAGCGCCGCGGCGGATCAGCAGAATGCCGGAAACGAGCATCAGCGCGATGTACTGTTCGGAATAAGTTCCCTTCAGGAGCATCTGGACCACGGGAGTGCACAGCAGGGCGCAGGAGACGGCCGTCCCGGCGATCCCGCCGCACCGCCGGAACGCGAACGGCGAAAGGATCACGGCGCCGAGCGTCAGAAATGAAAACGCCTTGGCGGCGGAAACTCCGGAAGCCGCGATCAGCGCCTGGTAGAGAAACTGAGGCAGAAGCGGAAACCCCGAGTAGGGAAGATCGGAATAGACCTTTGCCGCGCCGTCCGCGTTCCAGCGGAGCGGAACGGTCAGCTGGTAGACGAGTTCATCCCAGTCCGAGGGCGCGGTCAGAAGATTTCCGCAGAAAAAGACCAGCAGCGCGAGCGGAACGAAGATCCAGCGGCCGCGCGGAACGAGCATTTTCGCATTCGGGACCGCGGCGGCGAATCCGGCCAGAAATACGATGGGCCACAGCACGGACAGTCCGCAGAACCCAAGCAGGGCCAGCGTCAGGGCGGAAAGGGCGATTCCGACTGCGAAGGCGGCCGGAACCGGCAGGTCTTCCCGGAGTCCGGCGAACCGTTTCAACGCGAATGCGCCCGTCCCGAAGCATGCGAACGCGGCGGCCGCGGCGCATAGCGCGCCGAACGCCGGAGTTCCGGTGACCGCATTGATGAAGTCAGTCATCGGCCTGGAGCGTCGAAATCAGCAGGGATTCGGCGCGGTGAAGCTGCCGGATCAGGGAATCGCGCACGCATCCGGCATTGACGGAGAAGTCCTTCTGTTCCAGAAGACGCTTTGTTTCACGCATGAGAATTGTTCCGTCGACGGAATCGGTGGTGCCCGCGGTAGGCAGGCCGAACGCGTCGAGGAAAGAGGAAATCTTGCTGCCGCGCGCGATTCCGATTCCGGGGACCAGGCGGTTGAGTCCCAGGATCAGCAGATGAAGCCGGCTGCTGACGATCAGCGAACAGGCGCCTGCGAGAGCCTGGACCTCTTCGGGTTCGCGGAAGCGGGTGAGCAGAGCGGACTCCGGACGCGCCAGTGAATCGCGGAAGGCCGACATGAGTTCGAAATCCGTTTTCGGGTTCATGGGGATCATCACGATTCCGCAGGCCGGATCGGCTGTGAGTCCGTCGGCCCATTTGCGGAGGACGTCCATGTTTCTGACCGCGCTCTGGGCGGAAATGCACAGTCCGATGCGTTTCCCGAACGAACGGAAGCGTTCGGCCCCGCCGGGATTCCACGGGAGTTTTTCGGGATCAATTCCGCGCTGGAGAATGGCGGAATCGGCGCCGCTCACGGCATGGGGAAACGGCGCGCAGCGGCGGAGATTCGCGAGCGACGCCGGATCGCGCACGACCACCAGGCTGCAGCCAGCCAGCGCATGCGCGATCGCGCGGGCCGGCCGGACCGATTTCACGGCGGCGATCCAGTCCGCAGGGTCCAGAAAGGCAATCTTCTTTACGAGACGGCAGAGCGCTTCGGTCTTTCCGTGGGGACGGTAGAACGCCGGGTTGAAATCGCTGTTCATTCCGACGTTCCAGACGATCGTGCGGAGTCCGTGCCTCTGCGCCTGAAGCATCAGCGCGCAGGCCGGTTCCGGATAGTCCGAAAGCCCGGTTGCTCCCGCCCAGATGTAGACGTCGATCCCGTCGAGGATTTCGCCGAACTTTTCGACCGGATATTTCGGCAGGAAGCCGTAGGGCGGATAGGTCTGGAGGGAAAGCTTCTGGGCCGTTGCAATCCGGTCGTTGGTGCAGACAGCCAGTTCGGCTTCCGGGAAATCCCGGCGGAGAATGCCGACGACGCTCGCCAGAATGGCTTCGTCGCCGATGTTGTCGAATCCGAACGGCACGCCGCCCAGCAGTATTTTCATCGCTTCAACCTCCAGCGTTCCGATAATCTACATCTGTTTTCCGGGAATTCCAGCCGGAAATGCCCGGGGCGGCGTTTTTTCCCGCTTTTTCCGGGAATCGTTCATATTTCCGGAAAGACGCTTGACTTTCCGGCGAACTGCGGTTAAAGTTACAGTCTGTTACAACAGGAGGTTCTTCCATGGCGGATTCCGATAATACAAATCTGTGGTTTAAAAATTTCACGCCGCGCGCGCGTCATGCGATCGTCCTCGCGCAGAAGGAGTCGGAACGGCTCAATCACGACTATGTCGGCACCGAACACCTTCTGCTTGGCCTGATCGCGCTCGGCGAAGGCGTCGCAGTGGCCGTCCTCAAAAACATGGGGCTCAATCTGGACACTCTCCGCTTCGAGGTCGAACGCCAGTTCGGCTCCGGCGGCCAGACCAAGCTCGAAGGCCCCGCCCCCTTCACCGCCCGCCTGAAAAATATCCTTCTCATGTCCATCAGCGAGGCAAAATCCATGAACTACAGCTACGTCGGCACGGAACATCTGCTTCTGGCGCTCCTGCGCGAAGGCAACAGCGCCGCCGCGCAGATCCTCCGCAGCATGAAGATCGACGCCGACCGCGTGCGCGAGGAAGTCATGCGTGCAATCGACTCCGAATATGTTCCGGACGGACAATCCCCTGCACCGAAGAATTCCGCCGCTCCTCAGAACGGAGGCGATGCTCCCGCGCCGTCCGGGAATCCGCCTTCCGGGGATTCTCCCGCGGCGGCGAAGGATGCGCCCAAGGACCCCCAGTTCGCCGCGCTGAACGCCTTCGGACGCGACCTCACGGAAGTCGCCCGCGCCGGCGGACTCGACCCCGTGATCGGACGCAAGGACGAAATCGAGCGCGTGATCCAGATTCTCTGCCGCAGGACCAAAAACAATCCCGTGCTGATCGGCGAGGCCGGAGTCGGCAAAACCGCCATCATCGAAGGACTGGCCGAACTGATCGTCGCCGGAAACGTGCCCTCCCTTCTCAAGAACAAGCATGTCTTCGCGCTCGACCTCCCGCTCATGATCGCCGGAACCAAATACCGCGGCCCGTTCGAGGAGCGCATCAAGG
>CAZHPP010000012.1:0-19574 GCA_964534535.1 uncultured Victivallales bacterium
ATTATTCTCGATGCTGTTGGCTTCGTCCTGCGCGCGGACGGTTTCGGCCACGGCGTGACAGGCGAACCCGGGGATCGGCGGCGGGGCATGAAAGTCCGGAGGAATCTGACGGAAGCGCAGTTCGTGCATGTCGGGACCCTTTCTCGAATGGATTTTAATGGGTGAAACATACACCGCGGGAACGATGTTTTCAAACGCGGAACCTGAAAACCGGGAGTCGGCGGATTTGAATTTGCGCGGAAGCGTGCTATATTATTCCAGTCTACGGAAAGAGCCGGAAGCATGATCCCCGGCGAGGTGGAATTCGGTCGGTACCGCGGCCCGGTTCAAGTTCCGGACTCCGATACCGCGATTCCGCACGCTGCGGACATGCGTTTCAATGTTTCCCCTCCTTCCGTGCCGCAAACAAACTGTCCGGCCCCGATCTGACCGGACAAAAATTCACAGAAGGACTGTATAACTCTTATGCAGGAAACCAAAGTCTCGTTCGAAATCGAACCAGGCAAGACGATGGAGATCTCCACCGGAAAACTTGCCAGGCTCGCCAACGGCTCATGCACCGTCCGCATGGGCGACACCATCGTCATCAACGCCGTCTGCTCCGGCCCCGCGCGGGAAGGCTCCGATTTCTTCCCGCTCCAGGTCGACTACCGCGAAAAATATTCCGCGGCCGGACGCTTCCCCGGCGGATTCGTCAAACGCGAAGGCCGTCCCTCCGACAAGGAAATTCTCACCTGCCGCATGACCGACCGCCCGCTCCGTCCGCTCTTCCCCGAAGGCTTCTTCGACGAAGTCCAGGTCTACGGAATGCTCCTCAGCTACGACGGCAAGCATGACGGCGACACGCTCTGCATGCTCGGCTCTTCCGCCGCGCTCTGCCTTTCCGACCTCCCGTTCCAGGGCCCCGTCGGCGCCGTCCGCGTCGGATTCGTCGACGGCAAGTTCGTGGCCAACCCCACGAAGGAAGAGATGGCCAAGAGCCAGCTCGAGCTCGTCTACGCCGGAAGCCCCGACAAGGTCATCATGATCGAAGGCGAAGCGAAGGAATGCTCCGAGCAGACGCTCGCGGACGCCATGAGCTTCGCGAACGAAATCATCAAGAAGATGTGCGCCGCCCAGGTCGAACTCGCGCAGAAGGCCGGAAGAACCAAAAAGACTCCGACCCTGATCCTCGTCCCCGACGATCTTGCCGCCGCCATCGCGCAGAACGCCGCAGGCAAGCTTGAAGCCGCCGCGTTCCTGCCCGGCAAGGAAGCGCGCACCAACGCGCTCGCCGTCATCCAGAACGAAATCATCGAAAAACTCCGCCCCCAGTTCGAAGAGAAGCTGGGCGGAAAAGACAAATACAATCTCGTGTTCCACCTCGGATTCGACAAGCTCGTACAGAAGTCCGTGCGCGACAACATCATTTACAACCACAAGCGCATGGACGGCCGCGGAATCACGGACATCCGTCCGCTCTCGGCCGAAGTCGGCGTGCTTCCCGTCGTCCACGGTTCCGCCCTCTTCTCCAGAGGCGAAACCCAGGCGCTCGTGATCGCCACCCTCGGCGGCCCCCAGGACACCCAGGAATACGACAACGTCTGCGGCGCCAACTATGAAAAGAAGTTCTATCTCCATTACAACTTCCCGAACTGGAGCGTGGGCGAAGTCGGCAAGGTGACCGGACCCGGCCGCCGCGAAATCGGACACGGCAATCTGGCCGAACGCTCGGTCAATCAGGTCGTTCCGAAAGACTTCCCGTACACTGTCCGCTGCGTCTCAGAGATCATGTCCTCCAACGGCTCGACCTCCATGGCGAGCGTCTGCGGCGCCACTCTCGCGCTGATGGACGCCGGCGTGCCGATCACGTCCCCGGTTGTGGGCATCTCCTGCGGACTCATCACGGACGATACCGGCAAGGAACTGATCCTGACCGACATCATCGGCGCCGAGGACCATTACGGCGACATGGACTTCAAGGTCTGCGGAAGCACGAAGGGCATCACGGGCTTCCAGCTCGACCTCAAGCTCCCCGGAATCCCGATCGCCACGCTCGTCCGCGCCATGGGCCAGAATGCCGAAGCCCGCGCGAAGATCATGAAGGTCGTCACGGACTGCATTCCCGCCCCGCGGGACCATGTCAGCCCCAACGCTCCTCAGATGGAAGTCATCCACATCAATCCCGAGAAGATCGGCGCCCTCATCGGCACCGGCGGCAAGAACATCAAGGAAATCACCGAATCCACCGGCGCCCAGGTCGACATCCAGGACGACGGCTCCGTCAGCATTCTCGCCCAGAACAGCGACGTGCTCGCCGAAGTCAAGCGCAAGGTCCAGTTCTACACCGCCGAAGCCGAGATCGGAAAGATCTACCGCGGCCTCGTCAAGACGGTCAAGGATTTCGGCGCATTCGTGGAGATCCTGCCCGGTCAGGACGGACTGCTTCACATCTCCGAAATGGCCAACTACCGCGTCAACAAGGTCGAGGACATCTGCAAGGAAGGCGATTACGTCACCGTCAAGGTGGTCGACATCGACCGGTCCGGCAAGATCCGTCTCAGCCGCAAGGCCGCTCTTGAGGACATGGAAACTCCGAAGAAGTAATTCTTCCGAATCCGGATCTTGAAGACCCCGGTTCCGTTCAGCGCGGAACCGGGGTCTTTTTTCCTTCCGTGAGGTTCGTCAGGGTCTGCGCCGGTTCAGCAGCCCTGCATTTCGTCGCGCCCGTTCATGCGTTTCCGGAATACGAGAGGGGAAACCCCGAAGCGGCGCGTGAAGCAGCGCGTAAAATAATTGCTGTCCGAAAATCCTACGGAAATTCCGATCCGGGAAACATTTTCTCCGGAAATCCCCAGCAGAACGGCGGCCTTTTCGAGCCGGAGTCCCGCGAGATATGCCATGGGCGGCTGTCCGCTGAATTTCTTGAATTCCTTGCGGAACAGTTCGCCGGACATTCCGGCGGAACGCGCCATGCGCTCCGGCGTCCAGTCGGAAGAGTAGTTTTGGTCCAGCTCCGCCATGAATTTCCCCAGGCCGAGCGAGTTTTCGCTGATGTCGCAGGTCATGTTGGCCAGCGTGCCGTGGCGTGAAAGCAGCAGCATCACGCGGAGGAAGTCGCTGAAGACGGCCAGCGTGCTGTCTCTGCCGGTCCGGTCGGTTTCCACGGCGATCTCTTTGAGGGTCGAGACTGTTTCGACGAAGATCTTTTCCGGGAGATGGATGACTTCGCCGCGGCCGATGTTCATGCCGAACAGGGCACGGAATCCGTTCAGCCCGGAAAGGTGCGAGTTCAGGTCGTCGGAGACATCCCTGGCGAACAGAAGATTGTAGATTTCCAGATTGTCCGGATTGCGGTAGCAGTGGTATTCTCCGGGTTTGATGAGGAAGATGTCGCCGCCCGCGATGGAACGGCCCCGGTTTTCGAACATGTGCATTGCGGTTCCGGAGATCACGACCACCAGCTCGTAAAAATCCGTGTGCTGATGGAATCCGAGCGTGTTTTCCGGTGTGTGCACGAAATGACGAACACTCAGATGAAGGGAATGATCCTTCAGATAACGGTTCAGACTTGTTGAAAATTTGTCCATGTCGGAGGATCCTGTTTTGTTCAGTGAAGTTTGACGAACGAAATTTTTTCCCAGATTCCGGCGGCGAACTGATCTTTGTCACTTTTACCGTCAGACAATGTTTTCCTGCCGCGAGTTCGTTTTCCAGCGGCACGGCAGGGACATTGGCTGTTTCTGACCTCTCGTTCCCGGGACGCTTTCATGGGAGGACAACAGCGATTGAACCTGCTTCAATCATATTATTCCCCGGTTTGTCGAAGAATTTCCCGGAAAAACGTACTTCCAGATAGATTTCGACAGGTTTGTTCTTGAAATTTTCTGCAATCCCGTCAAGCCGGAATTGGAGTTCCCATGCATTGGTGAAATAGACATAGCCGGGATTTTTGATCTGGTATTTGCCCAGCTTATGCCACTGGAAATCATTTCCGGCAGAACGACCGTTTATCATGATGCCGGAAAGTGGTTTGCGTTCCACCTCGTCATGGACTGCAGCCACCTGAGCGCCCGAGAAAATCTTTGGGTTTTTGCTGCAGTCAATCCGGACACAGGAACCAGAATGGGAATTGACCCCGTCAGTCAGTTTTGCATGCACTGTGTGAATCTGCCAGGAATGAGGAGGGAAGATCAGGACATTTTTCCCTCTGAAGTTTTCCGGGAGCTTTTTTCCGCTGTTGGAATGAGCAGCGCGTATCGTCCGGCGGATTGATTCCATGTCCAATGGAGATCTTGCACAATTTTTATTCAGTCCTGCAGACGCTTTTTCAAAGGTGGAAAGCAGCCGTTCTCCTGCCTTGTCTGTCATCTCGGCAAAGCGTCTGTCATTCATTCCGGCAGCCTTCGCTCCGATGGCATAGTAGAAGTTGAGAGTATAACTTAAAGAGAGGTCGAGTCCCCAGCGTGCCCGGCGGACTCGCTGAAGCAGCACTGCGCTGCCAACGGCTTGGGCTTCTGCCTCGTCCATGATTTTCTGACAGTCAAGCATGGTCTGAAGATCAATGTACTTGAATCCTGCGGATGTCGGCGAAAAGGCGGCCATGGAGGCCTTGTTTTCGATAGCCGCCTTGCGCAGACGATCGCGATACGCTTTGACCTGTCCGGCAGCCGGACCATAGTATTTTTGGTAAAAATCTTCTTCAAGCGCCTTAAAGTCCTGATAGGGATTTTCCATAAGTTTTGCTTCAAGATATACTTTCAGATCATACATGTCGCCATTCGCCGGATATTCGTGTTCGGCAAAGATTCCGCTGACGTGATTTTCAGCATAGAACCTGAAGTTCTTACTGTAGGTATATTCGCTTGGATAAGGCAGTCCTGCCGAGTCGTCGTATGTAATACTGTAAAACCAGACAATCAGATGAGCTGCCGACTTGCTCCATTTGGTCAGGACATCATGAAAGGTCTGGTTTCGCGGGGAAAGGATGTCTTCCGTACGCACGCTGATGGTGTCGGTCACCCGTACAAATATATTGTCACGTGCCCGGGTATGTCTTGGAGGTTCCAGAGTCTTGTAATAGGCTCCGGTTTGAATGCAGCAGTCTGGACGGAATGCTTTCAATTCATCTGCGAGGCCGTTGAGAAACTGGATCAGCACACCGGAAGCATTGTCATCGGCAATGGCCTTTCTGCAATTTTGGCATTCGCAAAAATTCATATTGTCGTTGATGCTGATATCGTAAATTTTTGGAGGAGGTACCCCCTTTTGAGCTGCAGCTTTTTCATCATTGAGAACGTACTCTCTGAGCTTTCCGGAAAAAATCTTATAAACGTCCGGATTGGTGAAACAGGGCTGTCCATGCCACATGTCACCGCATCGTTTGCCATGAATCATTGCAAAATATTCCGGATGGCAGGGAAGATACTTTTCCTGCGGAAGATATCCATCGCTTCTGGCAATCGTGTGAGTATGATAGGGCGAACCGAACTGTTCACTGGATCCGAATTCCGGCCGGATTACATTTTCGCCGTCCTGATTGATCCGATGCCGTGCCGCGAATTTGCCGCCATCTGCCGGGTAAGAGCTGCGATAAATGTTGCGGAAAACAAAAAAAGGTTTGCCTTTCATCTCAAGATTCTGCAAATTCATTCTGCCGTTTTCCGGCACATATTCTTCAAAAGGGTTCCACCATCTTACCCCCAGACGGTCTTCAAGAAAATTATAAACTCCATAAAGAGCGCCTCTGCTTCCTCCGCCATTAATAAACAGGGTATTGCCGATCGTCTTGACAATCCACTCCTCATTTTTCATGCCTGCCTTTGAGAGCCCCTGCTTTACTGCGAGCTTGGTCTCTCCGATGCTGATGCAGGGCGGTTGACCATTGATCAGAAGTTCTGTTCCGGTCTTTCCCAAATATTCTTTGAATTCCTGCGCTGCGGTTTTCTCGGAAGGCAGAGGATTTTCCGGCATTACAATTTGCATGGCATATGTTATGGTGCAGAGTGTGCCTGCAACGGCGATAGTTGCCAATTTCATAAATTTTCCTTGTGGTTAAACATGAATCAGACGGAGGGATCATCAGTGTCCGAGATTCTGATCAAGATTCCATGTAAAAGGAGCCTGAATGTTCCATCGGTCATTGATATCCAGATAAGCCGCTGCAGCCGCATGCCCATCCATGGCGAGAACATTGAGGCGGTTTCCATGAACAAAAGGAGCAAGACTTGCAGCCGCATTCGCTCCAAGAGGATCCCGCAAATCCCACCATGCAATGTCAGAAACCCAGCTCCCGGATGATGAACTTCCCCTGCCGTCCAGCAGCATAATTTGTGCTGTCGGACGTTTATAGACTACGGTCTTGGTGCATGGATAGGGCGATTCATTAAAAGCATTGCCGTTGTAGCGGTCCATTGTATAGGAGATCTCTGCATTCTGTGTCCAATCCGGTCCAATCGGTCTTTTGAAAGGTGTCGTTGCTGAGGGACAGACAAAGATATTGGAAGCGTTTCCAAGGTAATGATTCAATTTGTCCGGCCAGTAACATGCATATCCATTGGCTGCTCCGTAATAGACGGGAGTCACATAATCTTCATTGTCATTGCCGTAGAAAGCATTCGCGGAACCAAACTGTTTGAGTTTGTTGATGCAATTTATGGCTTTGGCTTTTTCCCTGGCCTTGTTCAGGGCGGGGAGCAGCATCCCGGCCAGAATTGCGATGATCGCAATGACGACCAGGAGCTCTATGAGTGTAAAAAATCCCGAAGTCGTACGGACGCAAAACCTGTCTTTCATGTTTTACCCTTTCTTTGAAGATGGTGTTCTGACTGAAATCCGGTGCTGTTCTGAAATAATTATAGCACAGAATATCCAAAAAACCTTAATGAAACGGTAAAAAAATAGCACCACATGGTATTTTATGAAGGGGGACGCGGCATGCGGAAACAGTCCGGAAAACTGGAATCCGCCTGAATTCGGAGAATGTTTCCACTTCCGGTTCCTTCGTTTGACATTCGGGCGTTTTTGTGGTATTGTTACGGATTGACGAAAGGAACCTGTTTCATGAAGAATCTGCGTCCGGCCGCGCTGCTCGTTTCGGACCTCGTGTGCATCGCCGCTGTAACCGCCGCGGTGCTGTGGGGATACCGCCAGCTGGGCGGAAACTATCCGATGAAAGTGCTTGTCCTGCTGTGGCCGCTGCCGCTTCTGATCGCAGTCTTCAACCTGTTTTCGCGTCTGTACTGCGGGAGCTTCTTTTATCCCGGGGCGGGCGTGAACCCGGTCGAGGAACTCAGGCGGCTGACCCTGAGCGCATGCGGCGGATACCTGCTGATGTTCGCCTATCTCTCGATGACCAGAACCAGCGAATACATGACCCGAATCGGACTCGGCGTCTCCATGATCGCCGCGATCTTCCTGCTGCCGGTCTTCCGCTATGCGGCACGGGGAGTCCTGCGGAGGCTCCATGCGGGCGGAATCCCAGTGGTCCTGACCGGCGACCGGAAAACCGCCGACATGCTCCGCGCCGAACTCGCAAAGGATTCCTATTACGGATTCGTGCCGTCGGGCTTCATCGAGAATCCGGCGGAGGCGGTCGAGTCCGCCCGGAAGGCGGGTTCCTCCTACCTGATTGCGTGTCTGCCCGCGGGAAAATGCAAGCCCTTCATGCACGGCTGGCTCGAATACTTCCAGCACATCATGATCGTGGCCGGGAACGACGTCTTCCCGATCCTGTGGGCCTATCCCGTGAACGTGGGCGGCTGCGGCGGAATCGAGATCGGCAACCGCATGAAGCGCAGGGTCTTCCGCATGGCCAAAAGCGCTGCGGAGTTCTGTGTGGCCGCGGCTGCGCTCCTCTGCATCCTCCCTGTCGGGATCGTGCTGGGAATCCTGGTCAAACTGACCAGCCGCGGCCCGGTCTTCTATCACGCCGGACGCCTCGGCCTGAACGGCAGAAAGATCACCGTCCTCAAGTTCCGCACCATGTACCGGGACGCCGATAAAAAGCTGGCCGACCTTCTCGCCTCCGATCCGGCCCTCGCGGCCGAATGGAAGGAAAAATTCAAGCTCGACAACGATCCGCGCATCACGCCGTTCGGCGCGTTCCTGCGCAAGACTTCGCTGGACGAACTTCCGCAGTTCTGGAACGTGCTCAAGGGCGAAATGGCCGTGATCGGACCGCGGCCCATCGTGGAAAAGGAAGTCGCCTACTACGGCGACAATTATCCCGTGTTCGCGAGCGTCAAGCCCGGAATCACGGGGCTGTGGCAGGTTTCCGGCCGGAGCGAGACTACCTACGAGCGCCGCATTGCGCTCGACATGTACTACATCTGCAACTGGTCGGTCTGGCTCGACTACTGGATTTTCCTGCGGACGATCCGCGAAGTCCTTCTGCGGAAGGGCGCAAAGTAAACGGTCGCGCCGCTTCCGGCAGAAGGACTCCGGTTCAGCGGATTCCCTGCGATGTGTCTGTTATATTGGAATGTGAACGGCATTATTTGCGCAGCGCAATACGGCCGGTTCCGACGCCATGCTTCTTTGGTGACAGATTTATAAAAAGGGAACTTGACATTTCCGGAGAACATGATATAATATGAATGTAAACTTTTACATAGACAGGAAAAGATATGTCATCAATCGTGGAAATATCGAAAAAGATAGGGCTTTCGACGGCGACGGTTTCCCGTGCGCTGGATCCCCGTTTTGCCTCGAAAGTGTCGGAATCCACACGGAAGAGAATTCTGGACTGCTGCGACCGGTACAATTACCGTCCATCGTTCAACGGACGTTCGTTTGTGACAGGCAAGACGTTCAAGGTGGGATTTATTTTCGGAGCGATTACGATCGATATCGGCAATCCCCTGGGCGGGCTTTTCATGCGCGGAGCCTGCTCCGAACTCCAGAAATCAGGCTATTCCGCCGTAGTGCTGTATGCCGGCGGCCAGAATTCCACCGAGACTGAGATCATCGACATTCTCCGTTCCAATGTGGCGGACGCTTATGTCATCGGCGGTTCCCTGATTACGGACAAGGTGTTTGAAGTGATACGCCGGACAGACCGTCCGGTCCTTCTGACCGGGCGGAAAGGGGGAATGCAGGATGTTTCCGCGATCTGCTGCAATGCGGACGCGGCATATTGCGAGATCTGGAGGAAAATTCCTTCCGGATGGCGCGGGCGGATTATCTATGCCGGATCCAGTGGAGTTTCCACGGATCAGAAGTTCAAGGCCGTTTGCGCTGAAGCTCCCAAAGGCATGGAACCGGAGTTCATCCCGCTTGAATTTCCGTTCAATGAATTCTGCTATGACCGGCATTCTGCCAGAATTGCTGCGGAAAAAATGGTTGACCGGCTTTCCCGCTGTCGGCTTTTGTGGTGCGCCTCCGATTTGACTGCCTTCGGCTTTGCGGACGCGCTTTCTGCTGCGGGAATCACGCCTGGCAAAGACATTTATCTTATCGGGCATGACAATATTGAAGGGATATTCGGATTTTCCGGGAAGCCGTTTCTGTCGACGATTGACGCACGCTGGGAGGAACGGGGGAAACTTTCCGCGCAGATTTCCCTGGAATCAATCAGATGTCCAGGAATCCGGAAAATTGATTTTCCGTTTGCTTATGTTTCACGGCGGAGTTTCCCCGATTTCATACAATCGCAAAAAACAGATTCGGAGGTGTTCGGATGATCTGCAGAAAAGAATTTTTCACACTGATAGAGCTTCTGGTTGTGATCGCGATCATAGCAATTCTGGCGGCGCTGCTTCTCCCTGCTTTGAACAAGGCCCGCGATACGGCAAAATCAAGTGCATGCCAGAACAACCTGAAACAGTTCGGAATGATCTGGCTGGAATATTCGGATTCTTCCGATGACTGGATCCCTGGAGACTATGTCAGCATGGAGTACGACAAGGACTATGACAGCAAATACGGTGCATCCTGGGGCAGGCTCCTCATGAAGAGCAAACCGTATTTTTCAAACTCGAACAGGAAGAAGATCAAGATCCTGCACTGTCCGTCCTGTGAAAAGTCTGTCTACGGCAGTTACGGGATCAGCAGAATGCTGTCAGTCCAGCTCGTCTACGCATATTCCGGGTGCTGGAGCGGAAGACGTCCATTCATCAAACTTGCGACTGTGAAGAAGCCTTCCGAGGTGGCTGGAATGGGGGACTCCAACGACAGCATATATTCCTATATTTATGCAGACGGCCAGTCGGACAAATATGCAGGAGGACCGGAAAATGCCCAGTTCCGGCATCCGCAAGCTGCAAGGATCAACATGTGGTTTCTGGAAGGACATGTTGAAAACATGAACAGGGCCCAGGTCAGATGCTGCAGTTCCACGCTGATCCGCAAATCCAAGCCTTGGTTCTGATTTCCGGCAGTTTCCGAGAACCGTGCACAATCTTGAAATACACAGGAGAAAGATGAAAACAGCACTTGTACTTTTGGCCTTTGCATTTGCCGCATCAGGATCGGCGGAAGTCAGGATCGCCGAACAGACCGCGGCGCGTCCCGGAGTTGTCAGCCGCAGTTTCAGGGTCCTGAACGGCTCGCCCGTAAAATATGAACTTTTCTACAGCATTCGTACGGACGCCAAAGGCAGAGAGACGGTCGGTGACCCTTCGGCGCACAGCATCGGACTGGGGCTTGGGAGCGGATGGTATTCAGGGGGCTTTCTCCGCATCCGGGTGAACGGCTGCCCCATCATGTCGCCCGCACAGAAGATTGCGAACAGCGGCGGGAAGCTGGTCTTTCACTGGAAGGAGGCCCGGCTTTTGCTCGACTTCCCGGAAGGTTCGGACCGGGTGTTCGGTGAAATCGTCTGCACGTCCGGCGCCGCGGCGGAAATCACGTTTCTTGCCATGCCGGGAGCCCGTCATGGACGGACCGCGGCCTATGTCCCCTGGATTTCAACCGCTGCCGGGGACAGCCGGCTGGCAAAAGGACCTGTTTCGCTCATGGGCGGAAGCTGGTGCATGCTGTATGACGAAGTTGAGAATCCACGCGGCATTGCCGCCATCCTTGCCGATCCGGAGCAGATCGCTGCATCATCGGCATCATCGGCCCCCGGAAGCAGCATGATATTGCTTCATTACAGATGCCGCGGTCAGGCTTTCCGTTTTATTCTTTGGACTGTTCCGCTCAGTCACAGGGAACCGGAAGAATTCAACAATGAGCTGAAGTCCGATGGCGCGGAATGGCTCGGGGAACTTAAAAAGCATCAATTCTGAGGAGATCTTTCCATGCGCGGACTTTTCTGGTTATGGCTCGTTTCACCGTTCCTTCTGGCAGCCGCGCCGCGGATCGCGATTTTTGATGAACCGGGTTTCCCGAATGCATCAAAGCGCGATGCGGAATTTTACAGGAGGGCTGCAGGCGGAACGATTCTCCGGCTGGACGAACTCGGCAGGCTCGACGGATACGATGTGCTCATATTTCCGCACGGCGGTTTGATCCCGAAGGCGGCCGAACCCGCCGTCAGCGCGCTGATGAGCAGGGGTGGAACGGTGATCGTTGCCGGCGACATTCAGACTCCGCCGCCCGGTCCATGCGCCGGACCGCCGTCCGTCCGCAATGCCGCCCGGCTTGAATTTGCCGAAAAATATGGCCTGTCCTGCGGCGGGCCGCTGACATTCCGCGGCGGCAGGTGGATCAACGCGCCGTCGGGAGCTAATTATGAAGAATCCTGCAGTCCGCGCTGGTTTGCGGAATTTGACCTGAAAGGCTGGCCGAATTATGCGCAGAGCTGTTCTCCGCAGTATATGCGGAGATTCAATGAAACGATCTCGCTTTCTCCGGCTTTTTCCGGAACTTCGCTTCCGAAGACCCTTGCTCCTCCGTCTTCGGCGCCCGGGCTGGCCAGACTGGTCCCGGGGGGGAACGACGGCGATTATGCCTTTGATGTGTTTCAGCCTCTCTACCTTTTCAGCAAACCGGGCGGCGGCAGATATCCGTCATTCCCGCTGGCCGGGAAGATGCAGGAAGACCGGGCGGCGGACGCATTCGTCTATCGCCGCTTTCGTCCTTCCCGGTTCGGCTCCACGCTGGTCGTCATGGGGCAGGTCGGACGGCAGCTTCTGGAATCGGAAAAAGGGGACGAAGTCATTCGGGAAATCATCAGGATTGCTTCCAGTCCGCTCAAGGGTGAATTCCCTCATGACTATATCCGGCGGGTCCATGCGCTTGAAAAGGCGATGGCCGACTGCAATGACCTCAGCGCCGAACTTTCTTACGCTTTGGGGAATACGGCGGTCAGGGAGCTTGCCTCCGGAACCTTTCCGCAGAGGATTTCCCGGATGAAAGCTCTCCGTTCCGAATTCAACCGTCTGAACAATCGATTCGACGGTCTGCTCAAACTCAGGGACAGCCGTCAGAAGATCGAAGATTCCGCCCTGACCACCCTTTCCTCCGAAATCGCAGAAACGTCCTGCCGATTGAAGAAAGAGCTTGCACCGCTTTCCGCTTCCGTTTTGCCGGCAGACCACGGGAATGCGGCGCATCCTTACGGGGAGATGGTGTTTACCGCCTTCGGGTTCGGGCCCTGGGGATCGGCCGGTTCCGACGGCCTCTGGAAAAAGGTCCGGGAAATCGGGATTACGAATTCCGCCCTGATTTCCGACGACTGGGAACTCGTGCGCCGTCAGAAGGGAAAATTCGGCCTGGGCTGTCATTATACGATCAATCATATTCACAGGGGGCATACCGACAAGGAACGCGTCAGTTCCGGGGTCTTCGATCCCCGGACCGGCTCGGTGCGTCCGGTCCGGATTGATGTCTGGGGAGCCTCACGCCCGGAGATCGACAGCGCGCTGGCCAGACTTCTCCGGCAGGCCGACGGAACCCCCGGGATTGATGTCGTCATGTTCGGAGACGAACGTGACTTCCAATGGTCCCTTTGGGGCGGATACATGCGCGGAAAATTTCTTGATCATCTCAGGAACAAATATAAGGACATCGCGGCACTGAACTCCCGCTGGGACTCGGATTTCCCGTCTTTCGATTCGATCGAGCTGCCGCTGAAGCGTCCGGAGAGCCGGAAGGAGCATGCGCTGTGGGAAGACTGGAGCCGGTTCCGCGAAATTTATTTCATCGACAATGAAATGCGCCACTGGGTCGAACTGACTGCCCGCTTTGCACCGCATAAGAAGAAATGGCTTTACGGTTCCTACAATCTTCAGGGACGCTATCCGGCCAATGGAATCAACTATTACGAGTACGGAAAGCTGGCTGATCCGGCGTCCCTGGAAAACGGCAGTCTCCAGCCCTGGAAGGAGGTCATCGCCCATGACGTGACCGCCTTCGGCAAAAAACATGTGAATCCCGAATGGGCCGATTTCTATTTCCCTTCCGGAAGCCGGATCGACGACATGAACCGGATGCGGCAGAGTCTCTGGAACGAGGCAAACAGCGGCACGATCGGCTGGTTCCTTTATATGGGAGGCGAACAGACCAGACGCTGGCATCATACTCCGCTCATGACGCCTGCCGGAAATATTCAGCCGGCCGGGTTTGCGCTCCGGGAAATCACCCGGGATTTCCGGGCGGCGAGGAGGCTGTTCCTGGACGGCAGACGCGCGGAACCGGAGGTCCGGATCGTCTATTCTCCCACGACCCGGCGCCATACTTCCTGGCCCGGCATTGAAACCGACAAGCAGCTCCAGTGCGCGGCCGGTTACAACGAGGCGTTCAAACGGCTTCATATTCCCGCGCGCGTCATCGACGAGCAGGCTGTCATGGAAGGAAAACTTCCCCGTGAATGCCGGTTCCTCTTTCTTCCGCAGGCCGACTACCTGAACGGCGTCCTGCTGGAAAAACTCCGGAAATTCATGCGGGAGGGCGGCACCCTGATCGCGACTCCTGATTCAGGGACCTTTGACGAATACGGCGCAAAAGGCGAATTCCTTCTCGAAACGGCCGGAGTCCGTCCTTCCGGACAGAACGATCCCGGATTCAGGACATTCAAGCCACAGAAGCTTCAGGTCCTGTTCCCGGAGGAAACACGCGTCATCCTGGAATACCCCGACCATACGGCAGCCATGACCGAAACCCGTGTCGGGAAAGGACGCCTCGTCATCACGGGACTTCCCATCGGACGCGAATTCAGCAATTCCGGGTGCGCGCTCGGATGGCTCGAAGATGCGGCTGCGGCTCTCGGCATGGAACGGTTTCTCCGCTGTGACGATCCGAATCTTGTGATCCGGCCATGGATTCTTGACGGAGAAACATATCTGGCTTGCCATTATATTCACCGGGCGGTTTCTGCACCTGCGGAAGGTTCCTTCCCATTGTCCTCGGCTCCCGCAATGGTCAAATTCAAGATTGATCTTCAGGGCAGCTTTGCTGTCACGGACTGGCTGGCCGATGCCGAACTGCCTGCGGAGCATGCAGACGGCATTACCAGCGTCACCGGGCTCATCGGCAATCCCGGAGGCCGGATCCTGAAGCTGACCGGGAAAAAAGGCTCCGGCACAGGCCGGACCGTTTCCCGGAAAACGGCGCGCGCCGCGGCAGTCCCGGCGCCTTCGCCATCGGGGAAAGACATTCCGCTGCCCTATGCCGGAAGGCTGTTTGCCGACTGGAGCGGAATCAGGCTCGGGGAATACATCTTCCGCTGTGAATCGGAAAACAACGGCAGCTGGCAGGGGAAGGTTTTTGTCACCCTGGAAAAGAATGGAAGAAAACTCCGCAGGGAATGTTCCGCCAATTCAAAAGTTTCTTTCCGCTTTGAGGATAAAACCGTGTTTTTTGACTGCCGCGAGGCGATGGCGTTCATGCCGGTCTGTGTTTCAGGAACGTTTTCCGAACGGACAAACTCCCCGGAATCTTCCGGATGCCGTCTGGTCGAAAAGGACGGACGGCTTATTTTCATGGGAGACGGGCTCTATGCGGCGGTCCTCCCGAAATTCGGAGGCCGAATTTCCGAACTGAGGCTTTCTCCCGATTCTCCCAACCAGCTCAGACTGAATGAATCCGAATTCCGCAAAGGAACAAGCCGCGGTTATCAGAATTTCGGCGGAATCGAATATAATCCCGGAATGTATCAGGGCCCCGGATGGCAGATCCGGTTCCAGTACGAAATTCTCAGGAACACCAGACAGGAAGTCATGGTAAAACTGAAAAGATCCGAACCGTTCAGTCTGCCCGAAGGCGGAAAAGTCTCCTACGAAATCATCTACCGCATCCAGGCCGGTTCGCCCATGCTCGAAACCCGCGTCAGACTGTACAACGAACTCAAATCTCCCGCGAAAATTCCGTTCCGCACGCATCCGCTGTTCCAGATCGGCGGAAGCTGCGACACGGGGGATGTCCTTTCTTGGCGTTCTCCGGAGGGAGTCCGGAATCTTCCCTCCCGCCCTGGACTCAGCGCCTCGTTTGAAAACGCGGGCGGCTGGTTCGCCTTCCTTGACGAAAACGCAGCCGAAGGCATTTTCCAGACTTTCCCCGCCGCATCGGTAAAAAAACTGTACGCCTGGAGCGGGACGGACTCCTGCAATGCGGAACTCCATTTTGAACCCGCTGCCGCTGACCCCGGGAAATGCGCGGAATTCGTTTTCGGCATTGCCCCTGTTTCCGGGCTGAACCGGATCGACGGCTTTGCGGACGGCATTCTTGCCGAACTGAACTTTCCGGTCTTCCGCCTGATTTCGCTCCGGCAGACGAAGCAGCATGTTTCCGCAAGCCTTCTTGCAAACGGGAGACCCGCAGGGAATCCATTTGTCTCCGAAGTCGATCTGAAACCGGGACATGTCTTCACAGAATGTCTGAAGACTGCTCCGGAACAGCTCCCGGAGGGAATCTGTGAAATGACCGTTCACTGCGGGAATGCAGAATTCAGACAGAAGTTCAGGATCGACCGGAAAAGCGCCGCTGCGGAACTCAGGCTCCGGAACGATCGCCGGAAACAGCTTCAGAAAATGCTGGAACGCTATCGGCTGAATCCGGGTCAGAAACTGCGGCATGAAATCTTCCAGCTCAGCGGTGAACTGTAAAGTCGTTTGACCCAGACAAACCGCCCGCCGCGGAAGTCTTTGCTCCCTCCGCGGCGGATTTCTTCAGCGGCTTATGCCGCCGGAAAGCATCTTCACAAAGGCGCCGGCGGCCTCCGCCGAAACCCCGCACGCCTTCACGAACCCGGAGCCGGAAATCACGCCGTCGGCGCATTCCGCCGCCGCGCGCGCCGATTCCGCATCCGCAATCCCGAATCCCGCCGCAACCGGCAGGGACGTGTATTTCCGGATGACCGCGATGTGTTTCGCCGCATCGGGCGGAAGCGCCTTCCGCGCACCCGTCACGCCGGCCACGTTCACATAATAGATGAATCCGCTCACGCCTTTGACAATGCGTTTTACGCGGTCTTCGGGCGTGAGCGGCGTCACGAGCGGGATCAGGTGAAGTCCGTGGTTCCGGCAGGGCGCGGCGAGTTCTTCGCGCTCCTCGAGCGGCAGGTCGACCGGAAGAATGCCGTCCACCCCGATCCGCTCAAGTTCCGCGCAGAGCTTTTCATAGCCGCAATGCAGAAGCACGTTCATGTAGCTGAAAAGGATCATGCCTGTTTTCGGGTGTCTTCCGCGGATCCTTCCCGCGATCTCGAGCACCTTTTCGAGCGTGGCTCCGCCCTTGATCGCGGCCTGGGAGGCGGCCGAAATGACGGGGCCGTCGGCCATGGGGTCGGAGAACGGCACGCCGAGTTCGATCATGTCGGCGCCGTTTGCGATTGCCGCCTCGACGGCGTCTTCGCTCGTTTTGAGGTCCGGGTAGCCGATGCTTGCGAAAATGATGAGCGCCTTGCGCCCGCGGAAAAGTTCAGAAAGTCTGTCCATGCTGCACCTTGTAGTTGCGAATGTTGTCCATATCCTTGTCGCCGCGGCCGGAAAGGTTCACCACGATCATCCGATCGGGACCGAGGCGTTTTGCCTCCTTCATGGCGTAGGCGACGGCGTGAGAGCTTTCGAGCGCGGGGATGATCCCCTCGCAGCGGCAGAGAGTGTCGAACGCCGCGACCGCCTCGTCGTCGTTGATGACGGCGTACTTCGCGGCGCCGGTGTCGGCGAGGAAGCAGTGTTCCGGGCCGACGCCCGAATAGTCGAGTCCGGCCGAAACGGAATGGGTGTCCAGGATCTGCCCGTTTTCGTCCTGCAGAAAGTAGGCCTTCATGCCGTGGAGGATTCCGACCTTCCCCCCGTTGATGCTGGCGGCGTGCTTTCCGGTTTCGAGCCCGAGTCCGCCCGCTTCCACGCCGATGAGCTTCACATTCTTGTCCTTCATGAATCCGGCGAACATGCCGATGGCGTTGCTGCCGCCGCCGACGCACGCGATCACTTCGTCGGGCAGACGGCCGTACTGTTTCAGGGCCTGTTTCCGGGCTTCCTTCCCGATCACGGACTGGAAGTCCTTGACGATCATGGGGTAGGGATACGGCCCGGCGGCCGTGCCGATCAGATAGAAGGTGTCTTCGGAACAGGAGGACCATTCGCGGAGGGCGGCATTCATGGCGTCCTTGAGCGTGGCGGAACCTTCGCTGATGGAGCGCACCTTTGCGCCGAGGGCGTGCATGCGTTCGACGTTGGGGGCCTGGCGGGCCACGTCGACCGAGCCCATGAAGACTTCGCACTCGAATCCGAAGAGCGCCGCGACGGTGGCCGTGGCGACGCCGTGCATTCCGGCTCCGGTTTCCGCGATCAGGCGTTTCTTGCCCATGCGCTTGGCCAGGAGGGCCTGTCCGAGCGTATTGTTGATCTTGTGGGCGCCGGTATGGTTCAGGTCCTCGCGCTTCAGATAGATTTTCGCGCCGCCGCAGAGGGCCGTGAGCCGCTTTGCAAAGTAAAGAGGCGATTCGCGGCCCACGTAATTCTTCAGAAGGTCGTTCAGTTCCGCCTTGAACGAGGGGTCCTTCTTTGCGTCGAAATACGCTTTTTCGAGCTCGCGGAGGGCGCCCGTGAGCGTCTCGGCGACGTACTGTCCGCCGTAGATTCCGTAATGTGTTCCGTTCATTTTCCGATTCTCCTTGTGAGTTCCTGTATTTTTCTGTGATCCTTGATTCCGATGGAAGATTCGACCCCGCCGGAAACATCGAGTCCGAAGGGATGGACTTCTTTCACGGCTTCGGCGGCGTTTTCCGGCGTGATTCCGCCCGCGAGCAGAAGGAACCGCGTCTCCGCGAGTTCCGCGGCACGCGTCCAGTCGAAGGGCTTTCCCGTCCCGCCGCCCGAATCCGCAACGACGAGTTCGCACGGAAACGTTTTCGCGGCCTCCGCCTGATGCGCGTCCCGGAAGTCGAACGCCCGCCACACCCGCACGACCTTTGCGAGGGCCCGCGCGTATTCCGGAGTCTCGTTCCCGTGGAGCTGGATCACGTCCGGGCGGACGTTTTCCGCCAGACGCACGGCCAGTTCCAGCGGAAGGTCCCGCACCACGCAGACTTTTTCCGCGTGCTTCACGGAACCGAAGATCGTCTTCGCTCCGGCCTCCGTGACGAATCTCCGGGAGTCCGGCACCAGGACGACTCCCACATAGTCCGCGCCGGATTCATCCGCAAACGCGGCATCCTCCGGACGCGTGATCCCGCATATCTTGAGTTTCAGCATGACATCAGCTCCCGGAGCGCCGCGCCCGGATCGGCGGCGCGCATGAGGGTTTCCCCGATCAGGAATCCGCGTGCTCCGGCGCGTTCGAGTTCCGCCAGATCGCCGGCATTCTTCATGCCGCTTTCGGCGATGGCTGGAATTCCGGCGGGAACCAGCTTCAGAAGGGCTTTGGAACGTTCCGTGGAAACGGAAAAGGTCTTCAGGTCGCGGGCGTTGATTCCGGCGAGCGTGCTCCCGCAGGAAAGCACGGTTTCGAGCTCGGATTCGCAGTGCGCTTCCCCCAGCACGTCCAGTCCGAGCGCCTTGGCGCATTGTGCAAGGCCGCGGAAGCGCTGCGGTTCGAGCATGGCGGCAATCAGCAGGACGGCCGAAGCGCCGAGCTGTTTCGCCTCCTGAATCTGATATTCGTCGAAGATGAAGTCTTTGCGGAGGAGCGGAATCTTCACGGTTTCCGCAGCGAGTTCCAGATTGCGTTCGGAGCCGAGAAAGTAATTGCGTTCCGTGAGCACGGAAAGCGCCGCGGCGTCGTTCGATTCGAGCGCCTTTGCGAGCTTCCGCACGTCGAAATCCGCACGGATCAGCCCCTTCGAGGGCGAAGCCTTCTTGAGCTCGGCGATGATGTGGCGTCCGGGCGTCCGGAAAACGGCGGCGAACGGCGGAGCGGAAAAGCGGCAGGGGCCGAATCCGGAGGCCGGAAAGGCTTTTTTGCGGCGTTCCAGCTCCGGCTTCGAGCGTTCGACGATGGTTTCGAGGATGTTTTTCATGAACGGCTCTCGGCAATCATGGATTCGAGTTTTCCGAGCGCCTTCCCGGAATCGATCGAGCGTTCGGCGAGCGGAATGCATTCGCGGATGGTTTCGCCCATGCCGGAAACGCAGCAGGCCGCGGCGGCGTTCAGCAGCACGACTCCGCGCTTTGCCCCGCGTTCTTTTCCTTCGAGCACGGCGCGCAGGATTGCGGCGTTGGTTTTCGCATCGCCGCCTTCGATGGAGCCTTCGCAGAATTCGGCCGGAA